>CAXBRZ010000054.1:0-11198 GCA_963978075.1 uncultured bacterium
GCAGCCGGCCCCCAACACGAGCTGGAACCCGTTCTCCACCAGCGCGAGTTCGGCTGCGGTGACCATTAATTCGACCTGGCCGGGGTTCTGCGCGAGGGCGTCGGCGACCATGGTGTCGGCAAGACTGAGGCTGCCACGGGCAGCGGCAGCGCTGATGGGCAGACGGATGTCGTCGACCCGACTCGTGCCGCCCCGCAGAGCGGTGCGGAAAGTCTGGAGGGCGTCTTCGGGCTGATTCAGCTTGACCTGCGCCATCGCCAGCAGGGCATCCGGTCCGTTGTCGAGCGCTTCCTTGATCAGGGAGCGAAGAGCGGGATCCGGGAAAATCTCATCCCATGGAATCGCCGCTGCGGAGCGTTCACCGGCATGAAGGCTTTCGCCATATTGCGATGGGAGGTCGATTTTTTCACTGCGGAATGTGTCAATCGATCCGCAACCGGCCAACGCAATCGAGCTCGCGAGTAAGACGCAATGTCTTCTGATCATGACTGTGACTCTTTGGCGGAACCGGCTGATCCTTTGGCCTTTTCCACGGCGACGTAAAGTACAGGAATAATGAAAATCCCGAGTACCGTTGCCGCAAGCATTCCGCTGAATACCGTAATGCCCATGGATCCGCGGGACGCGGCTCCTGCGCCCGACGCCTTTATCAAGGGTATGACACCGAGTATGAATGCAAAGGACGTCATCACGATCGGCCGGAGCCTGAGTTTCGCTGCTTGCAGTGCCGCGGTCGCCGGATCCCCCCCCTGCTCCCTCAGCATTTTTGCGAACTCAACGATCAGGATGGCATTTTTCGCGGCGAGTCCGATCAGCAGGATCAGACCAATTTGGGCATATACGCTTAACGTGAGGCCGGTGACGTAGAGACCTGCAAGTGCGCCCAGCACACCGAGTGGTATCGCGAACAGTACTGCGAAGGGAATCGACCAGCTCTCGTAAAGGGCAGCCAGGAAAAGAAACACAAAAAGCAGGGCCAAGGCAAATACCACCGGTGCCTGCCCAGCAGCCTCTTTTTCCTGCCGGCTGATTCCGCTCCATTCGTAGCCGAATCCCGCCGGAAGAGTCGCGTCTGCAACCTCTTCCATTGCCTTTATGGCCTGACCAGAGCTGTAGCCCTCACCGGGCTGCCCGCTGATCTCCGCAGTGCGGAAAAGATTGTACCGACCGAGTACGCTGGCGCTACCAATCGACTTTGAGTTGACCAGAGTTGACAGAGGAACCATGGCTCCGGATTCGGAGCGTACGTGGAACATCTGTACATTCTGAATGTCCGTACGGAACTCCGGATCCGCCTGCATCGTAACTTTGTAGGTCCTGCCAAAACGGCTGAAGTCGTTGATGCTGACCCCTCCGAGGAACGTCTGCAGTGCAAACGTTACGTCGCTTACCGGCACGCCGAGCCGCTTCGCCTTCTCACGATCGAGGTCTAGTTGGTATGCCGGCGTCGTTGGACTGAAGTTCGTGTAGACCAGACCAATCTCAGGCCGCTTCCGCGCAGCAGCAATGAGGTCGTCGGCGACTCGTGCAAGGTCCGCCGGAGTGGCTCCTGCCCGATCCTCAAGCTTGAAAGTGAATCCCCCGGTCGCACCCAGGCCCGGAATGGGAGGTGGATTAAAGGCCATTGTGACCGCGCCCGGCACTTTGGCCGAATCCGAGTATACGCGCGCCAAAATGGCCTGAAGTCCCTGTTCGATGTTGTGGCGATCTTCCCAGGGCTTCAATACGGCCACGAACAACGCTGCGTTCGACTGCACTGCGCCGTTAAGGAGGTTGTAACCGTTGATGACGAGTCGCTTGTCAACCCCGGGCGTCTGCTCGAGGTAGGTATCCAAGGCGTGCGTAACCTCGATGGTCCGGTTCAATGACGCAGCCTCGGGCAGCGTCACGGCACCTATGAAATACCCTTGGTCTTCCGGGGGCACGAAGCCACCGGGAACCTTGTTCATCAGCCACGCCGCGGCGGCGATCAAGCCGAACACCGTGATAAGCGAGAGGACAATGCGCCTGATGAGGGTCTGAACGCCCCTTCCATAGTGTTCAGTCAGGCTCGAGAATCGCGTGTTGAACCCGTCGAAGAAGCGCGCCAGCAGACCCGTCCGGTCCGTGCTTCGCGGTTTCAGAAGCAACGCACAAAGTGCGGGCGTCAGAGAGAGCGCAACGAAGGCGGAAAGCAGTGTCGAAACCGCGACGGTGATGGCGAATTGCTTGTACATCACCCCGGCAATCCCGCCCAGGAAGGCAACCGGTACAAACACCGCCGCGAGAATCAGTGCAATCGCGACTACAGGACCTGACACCTCTTCCATTGCCCGGATCGTCGCGTCACGTGCGCAAAGCCCGTGCGCCATGTGATGTTCCACAGCCTCGACCACCACAATGGCGTCGTCCACGACGATGCCTATTGCGAGGACCATCCCGAACAGGGTCAAAGTATTGATCGTGAATCCGAGCAAGGTGAAGACGGCAAAGGTTCCGATCAGCGATACCGGAACCGCCAACATGGGAATAAGGGTTGCGCGCCAGCTTTGCAGAAACAGGAAGACCACGACGAGAACGAGCAACAGGGCTTCAAAAAAAGTATGAACCACCTCATGGAGAGACGCTTTCACGAAGACGGTGTTGTCATGCACGACGTCATACGTAAGATCGTGGGGAAAGGCAGCTGAGAGCTCCTTGAGTTTGATGTCGATGAGCCCAGCCGTTTCAAGTGCGCTCGCGTCCGGCGTCAGGTTGATGGAGAAGGCCGCGGAAGGTTTGCCATTCAGCTTGGAATCAAAGCTGTAGTCACTTGAGCCAAGTTCAACTCTGGCGACATCGCCAACACGCACGACCCCGCCGTCCGGACGTGCCCTGATGATCACTGATGCGAATTCGGAGGGCTCGGAGAGGCGACCCTTGACCTGCACGTTGTACTGGAATTGCTGATTGGCAGGCGCAGGCATCTTGCCAACCTGGCCCGCCGGTGCCTGTGCGTTCTGCTCCTGAATGGCCCGGTAGACGTCCGCCGGTGTGATCCCGAGCGCAGCCATTCGGTCGGGTTTTAGCCATACGCGCATTCCAAAGGTAGCGCCGTATAACTGCACGTTACCAACGCCCTTGATGCGCTTCAGCGCCTCGATCACGTTGATGGTCGCGTAATTTGTCAGGAAAAGTTGGTCGTAGGTTCCTTTGGGGGACAGCAAGGACACATACATCAACGTGTCCGGCGCACGCTTGCGGGTTGTCAGTCCGGCCGCCATCACCTCTGCCGGTAGCTGCGAGCTTGCCTGTGACGCGCGATTTTGGACCTGCACGGATGCAATGTCGGGATTGACGTCGAGGCCAAATGTCACGTCAAGATCGTATCCACCGTTTCCTGAGGACACGGATGACATGTACTGCATCCCGTCCACGCCATTGATTTGTTCCTCGATAGGCTGCGCGACGGATTCTTCGACAACACTGGCATCGGCGCCCGGGTAGAACCCGGATACCCGGACCGTCGGCAAGGTGATTTGAGGATATTGCGCGACGGGCAGATGCAAGCCGGCAATGAGGCCAGCCAGGGTGAGAAGGATTGCCGTGACGATGGCGAAGATCGGCCGGAAGATAAAAAACCGTGCCATGTAGAAAAATCCTTACTGGGCGGTGGCCGCGGTTGCCGGCACAGGAGACGCCGGTTTTACGGCAACTTTCTGGCCAGGCTTGACGATCTGGATGCCATCCGTGACAACGCGATCGCCTTGTGACAGTCCCGCCGCCATCACCCACATGTCGCCAACTCGTGGTCCGGGCTCGACAGCCTGCTGCTCGATGCGATCCTCGGCGCCGACCTTCAAGACGAAATGCTTGCCGAGCATTTCAGTCACCGCGCGCTGCGGCACGAGGAGCGCGTTCGGCGCAACGGAATAGGTGATGCGTACTCTGGCATTCATGCCTGGACGTAGTACCCCGTCCGGATTCGGAACTTCCGCCTGCAGCGCAAGCGATCCGGTGGTCTTGCTCACAGCCCGGTCGACGAAGGTGAAGTGGGCGGGATGGCCATAAATGCTGCCATCGGCGAGCAACAGCTGTATTGGCCTGTTGGCGGCACGTGCGGCTTCTGCTCGTGCCTCCGCATTGCCTGTCACCATCGCCAGATAATCACGTTCAGAAATGCTGAATTCCGCCAGTGCCGGGTCAAGCGTGGATACAGTGGCGAGCCTCGTCTGTCCTGCGGTGGCGAGTTCACCCACGTCCACATCTGACTGGCCGATCCGTCCTGATATCGGGGATCGAATGTCGGCGTGAGCTCGCTGCAATTCGGCCATCGCAAGTGCGGCACGGCGAGCCGCCACGGCGGCCTTGCGCTGTGACTGCTCCGCCACCGCCTGCTCGTAGGTCTGCCGCGCAATGGCATTGTCGGCAAGGAGGGGTTGATATCGCTCGACGTCTCCTTGGGCGCGACCCAAGCTCGCCTCCGCTTCTGCAAGATTGGCTCGTGCAGTCGCTACGCTCTCGTCAAACGGCCGCGGATCGACGGTGTACAAGAGGGCGCCGCGGCGAACGAGTTCGCCGGACGCAAAATGCTGGGCCGTCAGGATTCCGGACACCTGCGGCCTCAATTCAACCTCGTGGGAGGCCTTGATTTGGGCCAAAAGGTCGACGGTCAACGGCGTGACCTGTGGCGTGACCACCACTACGGAGACCGTTGTCAGCGGTGGAGCGCTCTCAGAGGACTTGCCTCCGCACGCGGTGAGGCCAGTGACGATCGGCAGCATCGCAACGGCCGCAGCAGCAGCCAGCCCTGCCCGGCCGATATGCCGTGCTCCGGTATTCACGTCCGTCGCTTCGCGCATGATCTCCCCTTGAAGCGTCTTCAAATTGCACATTCGTTCAAGCGTCGCATGTTACCCCAAACTGGTCTATTCGCCTGTCCTGCGATACCCGGGTCGGCCGTTGCTGCAGGTGCTGGGCGCCCATCTTGGCGGCCTCTCAATCGACGACCGTACGTCAGATTATGTAATGAAAAACAGCGATCGGCGCCTCCACGCGACGTCGTTGGCGCATCACGCGGCAGTCCAGACGTTTCAAGTCCTGGGGCGGGTCGGCAGTTCGGCCAAAGCAGGTCAAACGGATTAATCGCGCGCGCGGGCCTGAATACGTTCAATCGAACGTCGCAGGCCGGCACCGAATCCGGACTTCTCGAAAAAGGCGCTGATGCCAGATGCGTCCGGAGCACGCAACTGCAAGTGGTGGGGCTGAATTTCAATGGGAATATCGCACGCGATCCGCGTCAATTCGCGGGCCATGAAGGCGATGTGCCTGTGTTCGACGAGCTTGCGGATGATTCCCTCTGCTCCCCGTAAAGGCAATGCACCCACCTTATCCAGGTTGTCGTACAAGTGCTCCAAAGAATCGAATTCGCCGAGAAGCACAGCCGCAGTCTTCTTGCCTATTCCTGGAACACCGGGGATGTTGTCGACAGCATCGCCGGTAAGGGCAAGAAAGTCCGCAACCTTCTCCGGCTTTACCCCGAAGCGGCTTTCTATCTGGGAATACGCGAGCCGCTCGCCTGCCGCATAGTCCCAGAATTCGTCATTTTGACCGATGAGTTGTGAAAGATCCTTGTCCCGCGTCACGACCGTCGAGCGGAAGCCCTTCAATCGCATTCGCGAGACGAGGGTGCCGATAATGTCATCCGCCTCGTACTCGGCGCTCGCGAAATGCGGCGCGCCGAAGCATTCGCAAAACGACCGGCATCGAGCGAATTGCTCTTTCAATTCCGGTGGTGCGGGTTCCCGATTCGCCTTGTAGGCAGGATAGAGCCTGTTTCTGAACGAACTGGACAGACTCTCGTCAAATGCGACCGCGAGGTATCTCGGCCGTTCCAGTTCAACCAGTTCACACATGAAGCGTGCAAAGCCATACAGGGCATTGACCGGCCTACCGTTCGGGTCGGCCATGTCGGCTGGCATTGAGTAGTAGGCGCGAAAGACAAAATAGCTGGCATCAATCAGATACAGGGCATCACTCATTCGGTCAGTTGGCCTCTGCGCGAAGACGCCGATGCAAAGGACTCGACCTTGGGAAATGCGCCAGCAGGTACTCCATTTGATCAGCAAGCACCCGCCTGCCTTTCAGGTAGATATATTCGGCATACGTTGGAGTGAAAGGCACCGCCAACAATTGCATGCCTGCCTGTTCAGGGGTTCTCGCCGCCTTCGCATTGTTGCAGCGACGGCAGGCGGTAACGACGTTGTTCCAGACGTCCAGCCCACCCAGGAAAAAAGGTCTCACATGGTCGCGCGACAACTGCTGCGAGGGAAATCGGATGCCGCAATACAGGCACAGGTGGTTGTCTCGCCGGAACAAGGTCTCGTTGTTCAGCGGCGGAATATAGTCGCCCCTGACCGCACCGGCGTGGCCTAGATGGCCCACCGTTGCAATGATGGAATTCACCTCGATTCTGGACGGATTCCCTGTTTTGGCGTTCGTACCGCCCTGGACCTCGTATAGCGGTGTGCCGCAGGTGTAGGCAACCTGGCCCGTGTAGTACAGCCGTACCGCTTCACGATAGTCGATCCACTCCACAGGCATGCCGGACACGTCTGTCCGTAGGGCCTGCTGCCCCAGTTGGGCTGTCGGAATGGCGGAGGGGTATGGCTTCTCCATAGCGGAAGAGTTGGATCCCGGTAGGCTGGCGGTCGACCTGACGTTCATACCCGTACCATACGAAAGCGCTGTGCCATAATCAATTGCGTCGGGACGTGTCACGGTACTGAAATATCCGGCCGCGGGCAGGCGCTGTTTTATCGAGTTCGGCGCCCCGGCCGCGTTGGAGAACGCGAGGCTGTCGGTCGCCACATGCGGGAAGATCAACGCCGCCGGACCGGTCGCCGGCGCCTCCTGCGGGGATCGCTGAAAACCGGCATGCAACTGGCATTTGGAGGACTGAACCCATGCGCCATTCATCGCGAACTTTGTATCTTTGGGTCCTTGCGGCAGTAGCCGCTGGCGCACTGCTCGGCGTATTCGCGCCAGACCTCGGCATCTTGATGAAGCCCCTTGGGGATGGGTTTATCAAGTTGATCCGTATGGTGGTCGGACCAATCATTTTCACTACGGTTGTCCTTGGCATCGCCCAAATGAGGGATTTGGGACAGGTTGGCCGTGTCGGACTCAAGGCCGTCCTCTATTTTGAGGCTCTGTCGACCGTCGCCCTGCTACTGGGATTACTTGTCGCCAATGCCGTAAGACCCGGTGACGGCTTTCATGCAGACATTTCCCAGTTGGACACAAAGGCTGCATCCCATTTCCTCTCCGCCGCACGGGAGCAGAGTGTTACGGATTTTTTGCTGAACATCATTCCATCGACGCTTTTCGGCGCATTCGCTTCCGGTGAGTTGTTGCAGGTTCTGCTGGTGGCGGTACTGTTCGGATTTGGAACGGCTGTCTGCGGAGACCGCGCCCAACCCATCGTCGCGCTCGTGGACGCGGCATCTGCCGTGCTTTTCCGCGTGGTGGGATTCATCATGTGGTTGGCGCCCATCGGCGCGTTCGGCGCGATGGCATTCACGATAGGAAAATTCGGTTGGCATAGCCTTGCGCCATTGGCCCGGTTCATGGGTGTTTTTTACTTTACCTGCGCCACATTCGTCCTGATCGTGCTCGGCATGGTGGCTCGCGCTGCCGGCTTTCACATCCTGCCGCTGGTGAGATATCTGCGGACGGAGATCCTGACCGTCATCGGAACGAGTTCGTCCGAGAGTGCTCTGGCGCCCATGATGGATCGGCTGGAAAAACTCGGCTGCCGGCGTTCTACCGTCGGGCTCGTGGTGCCCACGGGATATTCGTTCAATCTGGACGGCACGTGCATCTATCTGTCTCTGGCAGCGCTTTTTCTGGCGCAGGCACTGGATGTTCCGCTAACGCTTGGTCAGCAGGTAACCGTACTCTTCGTGGCCATGCTGACTTCCAAGGGAGCCGCGGCGGTGACTGGGGGTGGCTTCATTACGCTCGCCGCGACGTTGGCGGTGGTTCCCGGCATGCCAGTGGAGGCGATCGCGCTGATCCTCGGAATCGACCGTTTCATGAGCGAGGCTCGCGCCGTCACCAATCTCATCGGCAACGCAGTCGCGACACTCGTCATTTCGCGCTGGGAGGGCGAGGTGGATGCCGAGGGCATCAGGTCTCGCCTCGTGCCCCAACGATAAATTGGGGCCTCGGGCGGACGGATTCGGAAAATTAGCGCTTGCGGCGGGGATCGGCGCGTTCTGTACGCTCCGGATGTTCAGCGCGATCTTCGCCACGATCCCGCACGGGTATCGACACATTGCATACGTCGATCCGTCCTGCAGGGACCTTGTACCAGGCATCACGGCGGTTGCGCCGGGTTTCCACATACTTCTGGAACGTCGTCGTGTCGGTACGCAACACTTCCAGATTGAGCCTCTCGCTCGGCGGAAGCTCGGCGGCGAGGCGTACCGAGCGAATCGGTTCGCGCTGCTCGGGCTGCTCGTAAAAGCCTATTTCACCCGTTCCGCGCGGCAGTCCGGAGAGATGCTCCATGCCGAAAATCACCCGACCGACAATGGCGGTGTTGCGGTCCAACTGCCGCGGGGCCTGCCCAATGACGGCGTACAACTCCGTGCCAATCGCGGTTGACGGATCGTTGTCACGTCCTACGCCGACAGTGCCGTAGCAGTGCAGCGGCCAGGCTTCGGCATCCTGCTGGGAACCTCTTCGCCCGACCGCCAGTGAGCCGTTAAATCCCACTTCCGGCGCATAGACATCCGGGTCTTTGAGACGCGCGAATGGCAGCTCTGCGGCTGACCGGGTGAATTCGGCCGGCAGATGTTTCTCGCCAACCTCGGGCTTTGAATTCAATGGATCGCCCCACTGCACGACGAAGTTGTCCTGCACCCGCAACACCGCAAGACCGTCATACCAATGCGCCTTGGTGAGCTTGATGATGTTCGCCACATGGCGCGGTGCGAATTCCGGGTTGAGCTCGATGACGACCTTGCCGGTCGCCAAGGTCAATACGAGCGTATTGTCCGGATTGGGCTGCCGCCAGTCGCTGGACTTGGTTGCGGCCAGCAATTCGGCCGTGGTTGGCATTTTGCCAGCCGGCTTGGCCGGGCCAGGCGCGGGCACGGGCGCCGGTGCCGCAGAAGGCGTTGGGGCGGTCGGTTCAGGTGCGGGCGGAATACCTGCCGGCACCTGGGCTGAGCCCGACAGCGGCGAAAGAACCATCACCACTGCGGCCGCCAGAAGATTTGCTCGAAGCGCAAGCATGACTCGTATCCTCAGGCCAACGAGTGGAAAACGTTCTGGACGTCGTCGTCCTGTTCAAGTTTGTCGATAAGCTCGAGCACTTCCTTGGCCCGCTCTTCGTCCAGCTCCGTCGGCGTCTGACAGACAAATTCTCGCTCTGCCGAGAGCGGTGTCAGACCACGATCTTCGAGCGCTTTCTGCAGTTGGCCGAAGTCGGGAAACGCGCAACGGATGACGAGTTGCGGCTCGCCTTTCTCGCCGGTGCTCTCACCCATCTCGTCCAGACCGTGGTCCATCAGATAGAGTTCGAGATCGTCCTGATCAATGCCTTCCGGATTGAGACGGAAGACGCCCATTTCCTTGAACTGGAAGGCCACACTTCCGGATGCACCTAGATTGCCGCCCCATTTGGAAAATATGTGGCGGACACTGGCGACCGTACGTGTCGTGTTGTCGGTGGCCGTCTCCACCAGGATCGCGACGCCATGCGGCGCGTAGCCTTCGTAGAGAACCACGGCAAAGTTGTCGGCGTCCTTGCCGGCCGCACGCTTGATGGCGGCCTCAACCTTGTCCTTGGGCATGTTGACCGCGCGCGCGTTCTGGATGACGCGTCGCAGGGCGGGATTTGAATTGGGATCTGTGCCACCCGATCGCACGGCGATCGCGATGTCTTTGGTGACCCGGTGGAACTGCTTTGCCATCCGGTTCCAGCGGGCGAACATGGCGTGCTTGCGGACTTCGAATATGCGACCCATGGGTCTAGGACCATCCTGACGGGCCCGGAAACGGGCCGATTCGTGCAATTGTAGTGCGATCCGGGGTCGCCGTCGCCGCCCTTAGTCAGGTCGCGTGCCGCAGAGGGGATCAAACTCGTCCGGTTCCCTGACCCAAAGGTGACGAACCACAGGCGGCTGGGATCCCTGGTGCAGCGCCAATACCCGGTCCCGAATACCCTGGTCCGCAGCGGTGGCGCGCTGCCACTGGCGCAGGTGATCCATCCACGTCAGCGCCTGATACCGCTCGACAAACCGGGTCGGGTCGTCCAGGTCCTGCATCATGGACCAGCGCCGGGCTCCGTCGCGCCTGCGGGTTCGTCCGAGTTCGTGCGCCGAGCGCAGGAATTCAGGCACATCCTCGGCTTTTATCCGGTATTCGACGGAAATGATGATGGGGCCAACGGATGCGGGAACCGCCAGGGAAGGTCCGCCACTCGCCATGGGGGCGGGCGCGAGGTCCTCGACCACCTGAATGCTCAATGCGCGGCGCCGCCCCAACCACAGGGAGGTCGTGGCCAGCACGACCGAAGCCGCCAGCAGGCTTTGCGTCAGCCCAATTCTTTCGGCCGTCACACCCCATGCCCAGGCGCCGATAGCGGCGCCACCGAACGCAGCGGTCTGGTAAAGCGCCAGCGTGCGACCCACCACCCAACGGGGGGAGGACATTTGCACCACCACATTGAAGGTGGAAAAGGAGAGCACCCAACTGGCACCAGCGAGGGCGGAGGCAAACAAGGTCGCCGCCAGCGAGGAGGAAAGTGCGGACGCGGTCGTCGCAAGTGCGAAACTGACGCCCGCGACCGAAGCAATGCGGTTGTATCCGTACTGCCGGCGCAATCCGGTGCTGACAAATGCGGCAACCACGGCGCCGGCGCCGAATCCGCCGAGCAGCGTACCGAAAGTCAGAGGGCCACCACCGAGCAGATCCCGCGCCACCAGCGGCAGGGTGGCCCATAGAGCGCCCGCGCCGAATCCAAATGCAGCCGCCCGCTGCAGAACGGTCGAAATTGGCTTCGACAGGTGCGCATACCGCAAGCCCGTCGCGATCGCCGCGCCGATGCTTTCCGGCGGCAGGCTTGTGGGCAGCAACGTCCGTCGCCAACCCACCACCACGACCACCAGTGCGGCGTACGAGCACGTGTTGACAAGAAAAGCGGCGGGCGCGCCGGAGGACGCGACTAT
>CAXBRZ010000055.1:0-11172 GCA_963978075.1 uncultured bacterium
ACCCGCCGCGAAAGCCGTCCAGACGCCATGAGCACGCGCGATTGCCTGTACCTCATCGACGGTTCCTCCTACCTGTATCGCGCATTTCATGCGCTGCCTCCCTTCGCGAACTCGCGCGGACAACCCACCAACGCCGTCTTCGGCGTTGTCTCGATGCTGCAGAAATTCCTGCGTGACGCGCGGCCGACTCATATCGCGGTAGTCTTCGACGCTCCGGGGCGCACGTTCCGGGACGATCTGTTCGAGGCATACAAGGCACACCGCCCTCCGATGCCGGATGACTTGCGATCCCAGATTGATCCCGTGCTCGCCGCTGTCGAGGGGCTCGGCCTGCCGCTCCTGCGCATTCCTGGCGTCGAAGCCGACGATGTGATCGGAACGCTGGCCCGCCGCGCCGAGGCGGCGGGCATGCAGGTCGTCATCTCCACCGGCGACAAGGACATGGCGCAGCTCGTGAACGCGCAGATCACCCTCATCAACACAATGACGGGGTCGGCACTGGACGCCGACGGCGTGCGCGCCAAATTCGAGGTGGATCCGGAGCAGATCGTGGACTACCTCGCCCTGATCGGCGACAGCTCCGACAACATCCCCGGCGTTCCCAAGGTCGGCCCCAAGACTGCGGTCAAGTGGCTCGCCCGCTATCGCTCGGTGGACGACATCGTCGCGCATGCGACGGACATCGAAGGCAAGGTCGGCGAGAGCCTGCGAGCAAACCTCGGGCAACTGGACCTTTCTCGCCGTCTCGCCACGATCCGCTGTGACGTCGATCTGCCGCTCTCGCCGGCAGACCTCGTGCTGCGCGAGGCCGACCGCGCGGCGCTGACGGAGTTGTATCAGGCACTGGAGTTCCGCGGGCTGCTGCGCGAGATCAACGGCAGCGGCCCTGAAACCCCGGCGGCGCAGGCAAGCCCAGAGGAGGACGTGCCTCCTCCGCCAACCGATGACGATCCCGCGCTCGCTTCGGTACTGTCCGCGCCCCGTCAGTACGAAACCATCCTCGACGAGGCGGCGCTGGAGCTGTGGCTCGCCCGGCTCGCCGAAGCACCGGTTTTTTCCTTCGATACCGAAACCACGTCGCTGGACTACATCACGGCCGAGATCGTGGGCGTCTCCTTCGCAACCGCTCCCGGTATCGCGGCCTACCTGCCACTCGGCCACCGCTATCCCGGCGCACCGGACCAGTTGCCTGCCGCTGCGACATTGGCGCGCCTGAAGCCGCTGCTGGAAGATGCGCAACGGCCGAAAATCTGCCAGCACGGCAAATTCGACACACACATACTGGCCAATGCAGGCGTTGCGCTGGCGGGAGTGCGCTACGACACGATGCTCGAGTCCTATGTGCTCGATTCGGTGGCAACCCGACACGACATGGACTCTCTCAGCCGCCACTACCTCGGCATCGCCACCATTGCCTACGAGACGGTCGCCGGCAAGGGAGCGAAGCAGATCGGATTCGACCAGGTGCCACTGGACACTGCCGCCCCCTATGCAGCGGAGGACGCCGACATCACGTTTCGGCTGCACGAGGTCCTGCATCGGCGTCTTGCCCGCGTGCCAGCGCTGCTGACCTTGTACGAAACGCTTGAACAGCCGGTCGCCGAAGTGCTGGCCCGCATGGAGCGCACCGGCGTCCTCGTAGACCCGCAATTCCTGCGCGGGCTCGGCAACGAGTTTGCAGTCCGTCTGATGGAGCTCGAGCGGCAGGCACATGCCCTGGCCGGCGGCCCCTTCAATCTCGACTCGCCCAAGCAGCTGCAGCACATCCTGTTCGAGCAATTGGGCATTCCCGTCGTTCGGCGCACACCGACCGGCCAGCCCTCGACCGCCGAGGACGTGCTGGAGGAACTGGCCGCCACGCAACCGTTGCCGAAGATCATCCTCGAGTACCGCGGACTGGCCAAACTCCGCGGCACCTATACCGAGGCACTGGCGGCGCAGGTACACCCCAAGACGGGCCGCATCCACACCTCCTACCACCAGGCGGTCGCAGCGACGGGGCGGCTGTCTTCCTCAGACCCCAATCTGCAGAACATCCCCATCCGCACGCCCGAGGGGCGACGCATACGGCAGGCGTTCGTCGCGCCTCCCGGCTGCGTGATCATGGCGGCAGACTATTCGCAGATCGAACTTAGGATCATGGCGCACCTCTCCGGCGACGAGGGCTTGCTGCGCGCCTTTGCCGAAGGCCGCGACATCCATGAGGCCACCGCGGCGGAGATGTTTGGTGTTGATGTTGCTGCTGTCTCCGGAGACCAGCGGCGCGCCGCGAAGGCCATTAACTTTGGTCTGATGTACGGTATGTCGGCCTTTGGTCTTGCGGCACGCCTTGACGTTGCCCGCAACGAAGCGCAGGCCTACATCGACCGTTATTTTGACCGCTACCCGGGCGTACGGCGCTACATGGAAGAGACCCGCGCGCGGGCGCGCGAACTCGGCTACGTCGAAACCGTCGAAGGTCGCCGCCTGTACCTGCCGGAGATCCGCTCACGCAACAAGCAGCAGCAACAGTACGCGGAGCGTGCCGCCATCAATGCGCCGATGCAGGGCACGGCCGCCGACATCATCAAGCGCGCGATGATCGCGGTGGACCGCTGGATTGGCGAGACGTCGGCGCCGGCAACGCTCGTGATGCAGGTGCATGACGAACTGGTGCTCGAAGTGCAGTCCGCGGCCGTGGACGCCGTGCGCGCGAAGGTGACGGACCTCATGGCCGGGGCCGCGAGGCTGCGCGTGCCGCTCGAAGTGGGGGTGGGCATCGGACGGAACTGGGACGAAGCCCACTAGACCGAGTGGTCCTGAAAATTTGGCGCGCAGGCGCGGAACTTCCGCGCAGACGGCCGGTCTCAATCAGCGTGCGTCGCAAGACGCACCCTGCTCAACTCCCTCGGCAGGATTCGTCCGGCCCATCCCCTGTCGGACGGTTGGTCTGGCCCGGCGGCGGCACGTCCCCCGCCGGGCTTTTTTCTCTCAGGAAGGCTCTCAACGCCTTGCGGGCCTCATCGACACCGGTCTTGGCCGTCGCCGAGAGCAACTGCGCCGTCGCCGCCTGCCCCAGTTCGCGCCGCACCGCCGCAAGGGCCGAAGCGCCCTGGTTGCGGGTCAGCTTGTCGGCCTTGGTCAACAGCACATGGACGGCACGGCCGCACCCACGGGCGAACCCCACCATCTGCAGGTCCTGCTCCCCGAGCCCGCGGCGCACGTCGACGATCAAAAACAAGGCCTTGAGCGAATTCCGGTCACGGAAGTAGGCCTCCAGCAGCTTTTTCCAGTGGTCCTGCAGGGGGCGTGGCACTTTGGCGAAACCGTAGCCGGGCAGATCGACGAGGCGGCGACCCGGTTCCAGCTCGAAAAAGTTCACCAGCTGGGTATGGCCGGGCGTTTTGGAGGTCCGGGCAAGGCCGGCCCGTTGGGTAATGGCATTGATGGCGCTGGACTTGCCCGCATTGGACCGTCCGCCGAAACAGACTTCCGCGCCGCTATCGGTCACGAACTGGGGCGGCTCGTGCGCGCCCTTCAGGTAGTGTGCATGGGGAAAAGCCGACATCGTGTAGAATCCACCGCTCGCTTGGGTCCGGGAGTCTAGCAGGGCCGAGCGACTGCCCAACCGGAGCCATCAGATCTATGAAGAGTCGTCTTGCCCCTGCCGTTCTGACCCTTGCCCTGATCACCCTCGGTCTTGCCAGCACCGCGCGCGCCACCGAAGTCGTCGGCAACGCCGAGGCGGGTGCCGCCAAGGCCGCTGTCTGTGCCGCCTGCCACGGCGCCACCGGCAACAGCGTCAATCCCGAATGGCCCAGCCTGGCCGGGCAGCACCGCGAATACATCGTGGAACAGCTGGTGGCCCTGAAGTCCGGCGTTCGTGTGGCCCCGCTCATGAACCCGATGGCCGCCGCGCTGTCGGAGCAGGACATGGCGGACCTTGCCGCCCACTTCTCCAAGCAGACGCTGGTGGGACTCGAGACGGGCAGCGATGCCTGGAAAGCCGGTGAAAAACTCTATCGCGGGGGCGATGCCGCCCGCGGCATCCCCGCCTGCGCCGCCTGTCACGGTCCGCAGGGGCGTGGCAACGGTCCCGCCCGCTGGCCGCAAGTCCGTGCCCAGCAGCCGTCCTACGTGACCACGCAACTGCAGCATTACGCGGCGAAGAGCCGCTACCAGACCGGCAAGGGCGTCCCTGCCGGCGCAGAACTCATGTACGACGTCGCCAAGCGGCTGACGGACGAGGACATCAAGGCGCTGACGGCCTACCTGCAGGGCCTGCGCTGAGGAAAATCGCCTGCCCGACCGCATCGTGCGGCCGGGTGGGCAGTGCGGCTTGTAGCCCAACTGCCGGCAAGGCCGGATACAGGAGACTCCATGAAGAAGTTACTGCTCGGCATCGCCACCATCGCGGTCGTGTCGATCGTGCTCTCGGCTGTTGGCGTCCTGCGCCACGCGGGGCATGGCGGCACCAGCCATCGCGCCTCCGTGGCCCGCATCACAGTCCACAATGCGTCCGGTGGCCCCGTGGAAAAGACCAGCGGGATGGCGGAAGAGAGCGAATCGGCCGAGGTGCCGAGCGGTTTCTCGCCGATCGCATCCGCGATGGCAGCCACGACACCGTCGACCGCCGCGCCCATTCCGTCCCGTTGGGTGGATGGCAAGAACTACTCCACGCTCGTGCCGGCCCAGCCGACCTCGTCCTCGCCTGACAAGGTCGAGGTGGTGGAGGTGTTCTGGTACGGCTGCCCGCACTGCTTCGCCCTGGACCCGTCACTCGAGACATGGCGCAGCAAGAACAAGGCACCGTATGTCGAGTTCGTGCGCGTTCCGGTCATGTGGGGCCCGGTACACAAGCAGCATGCGCGGCTCTATTACACGATCCAGGCGCTGGGCAAGTACGAACAGCTGCACTCGACCGTGTTCCGTGAGATCCACGTCATGAACAACTTCCTCGCCTCGAAGACGGGCGACGAGAAGGAAACCGAGCAGATGCAAAAGAAGTTCCTGACGGAACACGGCGTCAGCGCCGCAGACTTCGACAAGACCTATCGTTCGTTCTCGGTGGAAAGCAAACTGGCGCGTGCGGACGAACTGACGCGCCGCTACAAGGTAACGGGCGTTCCGTTCTTTGTCGTCAACGGCAAATATACGACGGACGTTGGCACCGCCGGCGGCGAGGCGCAGTTGATTACGCTGATCGACGACCTCGCGGCCGCCGAACACAAGCGCTGAGACGGACGGGGTTGCGACGCAAAAAACGGCCCTGCGGGGCCGTTTTTTTTGGCAACCCCCGTGATGAGGTGGCAGCAGTCAGACCCCTGTCACACGAGGAAAGGCCGGGGTTTCGCGATTCACGCACCTCGCTGTGGAGCAGGCCGGCTCTTGCGAATGGGGCCGCGTTAAATAATGACTTTGGCTCACGCGGACGGACCGGAGAAAGCAGGCATCTCCCGCCTCACCGCATCGACAAAAATCCGTCGCTCGCCCGCAATACAGCCATTATTGGCTCTTCAATGACTCCGACTCACGCAATCTTACGAGGCCGCCCAACAGCAATCCGAGCGGCCTAATATCCCTCGCGACGGCGCACTCCGTAGAGCGCTCGAACAATCGGCGCAACCCTATCCGGCCAGGCGCTCTGCCAGAAGCGCATACTGCTGAGCGAACTGCTTCGGGTTCTCCTTCTGCAGCTTTTCGAGGTTGAGGAGTTTCCAGCGAAGGCCCGGCAGCTCGGCAAGGTGAGCGATACCGAGCAGCGGCCAGTCCGGCTTTGCAGCCACCAGCGAGAGGAGGAAATTCCGCTCGTTTTCGTCCAACCCTGCCTGCAGCTCCTGCACCATGCGCTCGCGCGCCGCGAGAAGATCGTCAAGCGCGACCGGTTCGGTGGTCATCCCGGCGAAGTTGTTGTTGTAGTCGGTCGTGATGTCGCGCAACGCCGGGAACAGCACTTCGTGGACGGGCCGGTTATGGCTGGCGAGATAGACCACGAAAGCGCGCCTGATCTTCGGCGTGATGCCTTCACCCGCGAAGAGCTGCATCACATCGAACAGGTCGCGCGGGTGCTGGCGATCAAGGGCGGCGACCAGCTTGCCGCCATACATATCGGCCAGCGAGACCACGGGGATCTCCAGTTCGGTCATCAAAGTCGCGCGCGCGTTCGGGCGCAGCCCGGCGATGCCGACCGGCTGCACAGTACCGCGCAAAACGGTGTTGACCTCGACCTTGACTTCGATCCCATCGCGCCGCACGAGAAGCTTTGACTCCGCACTGGCGTCCGGCTTCGGGATGTGCACCTCGAAGTCGCGACGCTTCAGTTGCTCCGCAGCCGCGCGCAGGCTCGCGGCGATGTCCTTCAGCGCCTTCTCGCGCGGCACCATATGGTCGGGATAGACCAGATCCAAATCGACCGAGAGGCGCGGCATGTCACGCGCGAACAGGTTGATTGCGGTCCCGCCCTTCAGGGCGAAGCTGCCATCGGCAAAGACAGGAGGCGCAACCTGCGTCAGGAGTCGCGCTGTATCGAGATAAAGCTGGTTCACGGCTTGATCACCAATAGCCCGTCTCCGCAGCGCGAGACCCACGCCCGGTCGCTTCCGGTCGGCAGCGTGGAGGCATCCAGCTTGGCGACCCACGGGAGCGCGCCGTCCCGGCCAAGCTGCAGGCAGAGCCGTACGGTTTTGACGCTGGTGCAGTGCTGCAGCAGCCTGGCGAGAACATCCGCCCGCAGGCTGTAAGTGCTCTCGACCAGTTCCTTTGCTTCCTGCAGCGGTTGGCGCACACCAACTTCGCTCAGGAGTTCGAGCAGCGCGCGTTCGGGGGTGGAGACAAGTGGAGCGTCCTTGAGGCCTTTGAACGGTTCGACGCCGAGCAAGGCGGCAGGCATTTCTTCAAAGAGGCGCTTGCGATGGTACTCGGCGGGAAAAGGCTGCGTGAACCATGGCGGAAGCTTGGCTGCCTTCCAGCCATAGAGTTGCAGGACGGGGCGCTGCGCGACGTAGTGACGGACGCCGTACCAGTCGAGCGCCGACTTGCCGCCAACGTGAAGCCCTTCGACTTTCCTCTGCAAAGCGTGGAGGCTCGGATGCAGGCTCAGGGTCTCGTTTGGCCTCAAGTAAACGCCCCGCGCCAGACGCTTCAACCAGCCCGCGCGCCCATAGTGAACAGCAAGGTCGGCGGAGATGCCCAGACGCGCCAGATCGTCGGACATGACGGGCGCACCGGGCACCAAAGCCGTATAGAGAGCATTTAGTTTGTTGTGATAAGTCGTAGCCATACTACGATTTTTACGATAAAACAAAACAAGAGTCAATTTGAATTTGTCTCCCCCGTCGTAGCTAGACTACGATAATTCTTCACGACTCAAATGCCTCGACGGCCCGGATCAACCCCGCTGAAGGAGCCTCGAAAGGCTCGGCAATGTCGAAAGACGAGCCGGGCCGCCACGCGCATTCAACTCGCGCAGGGTTGATCGATGGCGGAATGCAAAGGGGGAGAGCGATGCCTCCGCCCTTGCCCGCTGGGATCGGGGAGCTCGGAACACTCGCCCGACAGCGATCCAACCGCGATGAGGTTGGTCTGGGTGTCGGGGCACGAAGGCCCTGACTGGCGATGCAACTGCCAGACGGTGCATTGGTGCGATGAAGGCTCGATGCCGAAGTCGCGCCACCAGCGGGGGTATCCAACCAGGAGAGGCACGCACCCTTTGGCTAGATGGTCTCGCTTGAGGCCAGACGTTCTGGACGTAGTACAGAGCGCATCTTGCGGGCGGCGCGAACATGACCGGCAGCGCGCACGGCGTACGGCAACCGCTCCCTGATCGCGGTTTTGACGGCAGAGAATCAGGATGGCGCGCCCGGCGGGATTCGAACCCACGACCTACGGCTTCGGAGACCGTCACTCTATCCAGCTGAGCTACGGGCGCACTTGGGAGGCGGGATTCTACCCGCGGCCGGAGGGTGCGTCCAACGACACTTCTGAAGCGCCCACGGGAAGGCTATACTCCCGCCCTTCAATTTTTTGACGGACTCGGGGACACCGAACGTGAGCAAGCAGGACAGCCATTTTTTCAACACTTTCAGCGTTGTCATCGGCCTTTTGGTCGTCATCACGATCAGCCTGATCGCGTTCGCCCGCTCCATCGGTGGCCCTTTTGAAGAGGCCAAGATCTCCGCAGACGCCGCGATGAACGCACAGGTCGCGGGCAGGACAGCTCCGGCTGGCGCCGTCGCGGTCGCCGGAGCCGACAACACTGCCCTTGCGATCAAGTCGGATGACGGAGCGGCCCCGGCCGCGCTCGCCCTGCCGAAGAATGGCGAGGAAACCTACAAGGCGGTCTGCAGTGCCTGTCACGCGGCGGGGATTGCCGGCGCGCCGAAGGTCGGCGACAAGGCCGCCTGGGCCCCCCGCATCGCGCAGGGCAAGGAGACGCTCTACAGCCATGCCATCAAGGGATTCCAGGGCAAGGCAGGCATGATGCCGGCCAAGGGCGCGCGTGCTGACCTGCCGGACAGCCTCGTGAAGGAAACGGTCGATTACATCGTGAAAATGAACCAGTGAGTTCCGCTGCCCTCCTGCGGCAGTGACGATGGAACAACGCCCGGCCCTGTGCCGGGCGTTTTCATTTGGGGGGACCCATGACAGACCCGGATTCGAACCCGACCGAGAACCTTCCCTTTGTAGCGCCCTGCCGGATCCTGACCGCGGACGCCCCCTGGCGGTGGCTGGCGCTCGGGTGGCGTGACCTGCGGGCAGGCGGACTGACCAGCGTCGCCTGCGGCGCCGCCATCGTGCTGCTCTCGGTGGCCGTGGTGGGAGTCGCTGCGTGGCTCGGCACCGGCTGGATGTTGCTGGTCCTGCTGTCGGCCTTCATCTTCGTTGCACCGGTCCTGTGCCTCACCTTCTATGCGGTGAGCGCCAGCCTCGCACAGGGCCGCCGGCCAGGCGTACGGGAGACCTTCCGCAATGCCCACGGGCATCTCGCCGATGCACTGGTCTATTCGCTCGTTCTGCTCGTGGTCTCCCTGCTGTGGGTCCGCGCCGGCAGTGCCGTGCACATTTTCTTTCCCGAGGAAAACCCGCCACACCTGACGGATCTGCTGGTCTTCTTTTCCATCGGTTCAGCCATTGGCAGCGTCTTCGCGCTGCTCGCCTTTGCCGTCAGCGCGTTTTCCCTGCCCATGCTGGTCGACCGCCGTACCGATGCGATCACCGCGGTCGTGACATCCATCAACGCCGTCCTGCGCAACAAGCGTGTGATGCTGCTCTGGGCATTGATCATCGCCGCCAGCGTCATCCTCGGTTTTGCGACGGCGCTGGTGGGACTCGGCATCACGATGCCGGTCATCGGCCACGCCACCTGGCATGCCTATCGGGAGGTCATCGACGCCTCCGCCTGGCCCGCGGGCGACTGACTCCGCCCGCCGGACTCAACTCCTGCCGGCCCGCCCGGCTTCCATTTCGGCGATGCGGGACTCAAGGGCTTCCAGTTTTTCTCGCGTCCGCGCCAGCACACCGGCCTGCACATCGAACTCCTGGCGGGTGACGAGATCCAGCTTGGCCAGACCGGCCTGGAGCACGCTCTTGAAGTTGGCCTCCATGTCGGCGCGCAGCGCCGCGAACTGGGGGGGCATGGCCTCCGCCATGCGACGGGCCAGGTCCTCAAAGGCCTTCGGATCAAAGGGCTGCGTCACGATAGGTCTCCCCGGAGCGCCCTGACGCCCCGCAAAGCCCTGTTGTGGGGCCTCCTTGACCCCACGTCAAGACCATGCCCCGGTTTCAGGCATCTGAGCACCCCCTGCGCGCCAAAACGGTGCACCAACGCCTCCCGGACGCCCAGGGCCATCGCCAAGTGCCTGATTTCCGCACGGGGCCGTGTTGGCACGGATTCTGCATCGGGGATACGTGAAGCGTCGCCACCCCAAGCGCCGCACCGGCAGCGTCAGACCGACATGAAGTGGATCACCGCCATCATCAAGCCGTTCAAGACCGACGAGGTCCGTGAAGCCATCGCCAATCTCGGCGTGCAGGGCGTGACGGTCACCGAGGTGCAGGGTTTCGGCCGCCAGCGCGGTCATACCGAGATGTATCGCGGCGCCGAATACCGTGTCGACTTCGTGCCCAAGACCAAGATCGAAATCATGGTCGATGACTCCATCTGCGAACAGGTCGTGGAGGCCATCACCAACATCGCTCGGACCGGGCGGGTCGGTGACGGAAAGATCTTCGTCGCCTCGCTCGGCCAATCACTCCGTATCCGCACCGGCGAGATGGGCTCGGACGCCATCTGACCGGATAACACCCACCACTTTCCTTCTCTCGCCTACACAGGGGAACCGACGTGCCACTTGCAAGACCTTCCACCCCGACCACGCCCGCCTCGGCTGCACGCCGCTGGCTCCATGGCGCCCGTGCACTGCTGGCGATGCTGATCGTCGCCGGCGCGGCACTCATCGCCGTACCGCACAGCGCGTACGCCGACGCCGCAGCCACCGCGCCTGCGGCGAGCGCCACCGCGGCCCCTGCTCCAAGCGATGCGGCACCAGCCCCGGCGACCGAAGCCTCCCCGGCTGCGGCAGCGGCTGCGGCGGCGGCAGGTGCAGGCGCCCGAGGTGTCGCCGCGGCCGCGCCGGCGCCATCGGCATCTTTGAAGACGGCGTCAACGGCAACGATCAGCAGGGCGGCACCGAAACCACCAAGCCGATTCTGAACTCGGTGGCCGAAGTGAAGGTCATCACCACCGTGCCTCCGGCCGAATACGGCCACTCCGCGGGCGGCGTCATCAGCGCCGTGAAGAAGAGCGGCACCAACGAACTGCACATGATGGGTTCCTTCTACGGCCGCACCCGCAGCATGCAGCACCGCCTGTTCTTCGATAAGTTCAAGACCTCGCAGGCCACCGCCACCCGCCAAAACGGCGTGCCGGTGTTCTTCATGATGCCCGACGCCAACATCTCCGGGCCGGTCGTGATTCCGAAAGTCTATGATGGCCGCAACAAGACGTTCTTCTTCTTCGGCTTCCAGCGGTTGCACGAGAAGAAGGTGGCCCAGGTTGACGCCTCCGTGCCCAGCCTCGGCATGCGCCAGGGCGACTTCAACTGGGCCGGCGCCAACGCCATCTTTGACCCCGCCTCCACCCGCCTCGTGAACGGCGTTTGGCAGCGCGACCCCTTCGTCGGCAACGTCATCCCG
>CAXBRZ010000056.1:0-10979 GCA_963978075.1 uncultured bacterium
CTCGATGGCTGCCGAACTCATGAAACAAGGAGTCGCTGGTGGTGATGCCTCCCAGTTGTTCCGTCGGGCGGCGGATTTGGGTGGCGCCGTTGGCATCACAGCCGGTCATGCCTCCTTCTCGATCGGAATCGACGTCCTGTCAGAGCATGGGAGCGAGGCGCTGGACCTGTTGGCGCAAATCATTCGTCACCCGACTTTGCCTGCGCAGGAATTGCCACGCCTCAAAGCGGATGCAAAACGGGCACTCGCAATCAGCCGATCCCAGCAGCAGAGCATCGCGGCGCATGCGCTGTCACATCGGCTGTTCGGCAGCGACCCACGGGGACATCAGCTTGAGGATCACGAGGTCGACGCCATTACGGTGCAGGACATTCGCACATTCATCGACCAGGAGTTCGCCGCCGGACGCACGCGCATTTATCTGTCGGGCCGATTCGACAAAGAGGCGATCGAGCGCGCGATCGCGAAGGCCTTCGGTGACTGGAATCATGGTCCTCCTCCCGTGCGGGACTCCGTCAAGCTGACCGCGTCCGGCAGTGTTCAGCTGATCGATCGGCCAGGAGCCAAACAGTCCACCATCCTGATGGGCCTGCCGGTCCGCTCGATTCGTAGCACCGGCTTCGACGACGTGTCGATGGCCAATGCCATGCTCGGCGGCAGCGGTCTCATGTCCCGTTTAGATCGCAACCTTCGAGAAGACAAGGGATGGACGTACGGGGTGTCCACACGCCTTGAGCCCATTGCTGACCAAAGCCTGTGGCTACTCTCGGTGGATGTGAATACGCCAGACACTGCCGACGCGATGCGCGAGATTTTCCGCGAAATGCGCCGACTCGCCGAGCAGTCGTCGGACCCTGCGGAGATCACCCGGGTACGCAACTACCGGGCGGGGCACTTCCTGATGGGGGCCTCGAGCCGAGAGGGACTGATTGGCCAGTTGTCCTTCGTTGACCAGTATGATCTCGGGCCTGAATGGCTTACCGGCTACCTGCAGCGCCTCCAGGCGGTCACAGCGGAGGGAGTGCGGCAGGCCGCCGGCGATTTTGATCCCTCGCGGATGACCGTAGTCGTCGCCGGGGATCTTTCGAGGATAAAATCCGCGATCGAGGGGCTGGAAGCGCTCAAGGGCGCAGACTTCCACTGATTCGAAATCAACTTTCACAGCATACGAGAACGCTCATGAGCGCAGAAATCGAACGGGACCAGATGGAATATGACGTCGTCATCGTCGGCGGCGGTCCCGCGGGTCTTGCAGCCGCCATCCGGCTGAAACAACTGAATGCCGACATCAATGTCTGCGTCCTTGAAAAGGCCGCTGCAGTCGGGGCCCACTCTCTTTCGGGTCTCGTCCTTGAACCGGGCCCGCTGGACGCTCTACTCCCCGCCTGGCGTGACAACAAGCCAGACATCTGTGTCGAGGCAGGTCGCGACGAGTTCCGCTTGCTGACCCGTAACCACGCGATCTGGATGCCCACCCCGCCGCAGATGAACAATCACGGTAATTTCATCCTCTCCCTGAGCCAGCTGATGCCTTACATCGCGTCACAGGCCGAAGCGTTGGGTGTGGACGTTTTCGCAGGCTTCGCCGCATCGAAAGCGCTTTTTGATGAGAGCGGCGCCGTCTGCGGTGTCCAGATCGGTGACATGGGCATCGACAAAAACGGCGAGCCAGGTCCCAACTTTGCGCCGGGTCCCGAGATTCGGGCCAAGACAACGATCTTCGCCGAAGGCTCCCGCGGCAGCGTCACAAAGCAGCTGATCGCCAAGTATTCACTCGACGCAGAGTGTTCTCCCCAGACCTACGGACTGGGTTTCAAGGAACTGTGGCAATTGCCCGAAGGCCGCGTGGAGCCTGGGCTTATTTCCCACACGATCGGCTTCCCCGTGGATACGCACACCTACGGCGGAAGTTTCGTCTACCACCTCAACGACAACCGGGTCTATGTGGGCTATGTCGTGGGCCTGGATTACAAGGATCCGCGTTTCAAGCCGTTCGAGGCTTTCCAGCAGTTCAAGAATCACCCCTCGGTCCGTCCATTGCTCGAGGGTGGAGAAATCCTCACGTACGGCGCCCGTACGATTGCCGCCGGTGGCTATCAGTCCCTGCCAAAGACCGAAATGCCGGGTGCCATGCTGGTCGGTTGCACGGCGGGCCTCGTCAATCTCCCCAAGGTCAAAGGCGTTCATCAGGCCATCCGTTCGGGTGTCCTCGCAGCAGAGCATCTGGTGGAAACAGGCGGAACGGCAGGGTATGACGCACGCCTGCGTGCCTCTGCGGCCGGACAGGAACTTCGCAAGGTCCGCAACTTCAAGCCGGCCTTCAAGAAAGGCCTGTGGGTCGGATTGGCCAATGGCGCCCTGGAAACCGTGACCGGCGGGCGGACGCCCTGGACGTTCAGGAACAAGGTTGACTACTCGCAGTTGCGCCGACTGGACGAGTTCAGGTCACCAGACCGCAAGTGGAGCGCAGAGCGGACCCTCAAGCCACGAGACCGCACTGCAGCGGTTTACCTCGCTGCCACGACACACGATGACGCCCAGCCGGCACATCTGAAGGTGCACGACACCAGCATCTGCGCGGACCAGTGCGCGAAGGAGTTTGGCAATCCTTGCCAGAACTTCTGTCCCGCTGGCGTATACGAAATGGTCGACGATGGCAGTGGCGGTCGCAAGCTTCAGATCAATGCCTCCAACTGCGTGCACTGCAAGGCCTGCGACATCAAGGATCCCTACGCGCAGATCACCTGGACGACTCCCGAAGGCGGTTCGGGCCCGAACTACACCAACCTCTGAGGCAACCCTCAGGCCGGGCTCCAGGGAGGAGGACGGCGGGCCGCCATGGCCGCCACTCCCTCCCTTGATTCCTCACTCGCCCGCAGGCGCGCGTAGAGGGACGCGGGACTCTCCGAGATTTGCGTCGCCGCCGCCAGCCGGCCGCCCTGGCGGGCGAGCCGCTTGCACTCCTCGACCGCGGTCGGCCCACCCTGTGCAATTTCAACCGCAAGACGCAGGGCCTCGCCTCCCAGCGCGGCGCTCGCCACCACTTCGTGCAACAAGCCGATCTCCCGCGCGCGCTCGGCACTCATCATTTCACCGGTCAGGGCATAACGGCGAAACTGCCGGACACCCATCGCCTCGATAAGCCACGGCGCTGTCAATGCGGGGGCAAGGCCCGTGCGGACTTCCGGCAGGCAGAACTTTGCCTCCTCAGCACCGATCGCAATGTCGCATGCAGCGACCAACCCCACGCCAAGGCCGAGGGCGGGTCCTTGCACTGCGGCCACCATGGGTTTGGGCAGATCATTGATTTCGGACAGCAGCGCCGACAATCGACTCGCCTCAGCCAGATTCTCTTCCATCGCTGCGGCTGCGAGCGCGCGGGTTTGGCTGAGTTCCACGCCGCAGCAGAATGCGGCGCCCGCAGCGCGCAGGACGATCACCCGTGTGTCCGCCCGCCCCGCATGGTGGGCGAGGCGCTCGCGCAGGGCCCCGACAAGATCGTCGGAAAGACCGTTGCGCTCCCGGGGCCTGTTGAGGGTGAACTGGACAATCCCCGACAGGGGCTCATGTTCAAGCAGTACGGTCATTCTGGTCGCCAGGGTTGTACCAATACTGGCCTATGGTCCCATATCTGCCCCCTCGCCTGCCCGGAACCGCGGCGCGTGGACGTCGCTGCCTTGAAGGGGCATCATCCGCAACACGCCGGGCCGAGGCACTTCATATGCAACTTTTGTCTTCCCCCACTTCCCCCTACGTGCGCAAAGTCCGCATCGTAGCGATTGAAAAAGGGCTCGATTGGCGGATCGAGATCGTGGATGCGCCGCCCTGGCCAGATCCGTCCGCCGTCGCGGCCGTGAACCCCTTGGGCAAAGTGCCCGCCTTGCGGCTCGACGACAACTCCGTGCTGTACGACAGCCCGGTCATCTGCGAATACCTCGACACCTTGGGCGAGGGCACTCCCCTGTTGCCGCCGTCCGGCCCCGCTCGTTGGCAGGCCCTGCGGATACAGTCGCTTGCTGACGGCATCATGGATGCCGCCGTCTCGATCGTGCTGGAACGGCGCCGGCCGCCCGGGCAGCAGTCAGACGAGGCCATCGGGCGGGCAGTTGCAGCCATCCGGCGCAGCGTTGTCTGCATGGCGGACGATCTTGGTGACAACGTCACCGCACCGTTTGACCTTGCCCGGATTGCCTGCGCCACGGCCGTGGGATACCTGCATTTCCGGCTTGCGGACCTCGACCTTGGATTGAGCGACAATCGGATCGCGCGCTGGTGGAACCTGATCAGCGAGCGACCCAGCGTCTTAGAGACAGCCCCTCCTTGAGCATTTCCATGAGCAAAACCCTCTTTCAACCATTGTCCGGCAACGACATGCCCCGATTCGGGGGACCGGCATCCTTCATGCGTTTGCCGGCCTGTACGCTGGAAGACCAATTGGACGTCGGATTCATCGGGGTTCCGCTGGACATCGGCACATCGAACCGGCCGGGAGCGCGGCTGGCGCCACGGCAGATTCGAGATGAATCGCGCATGCTGCGCCCTTACAACATGGCAACCCGCGCAGCCCCCTTCGACAGCCTGCGCATCGCCGACCTCGGCGACGTCGCGATCAATACATTCAATCTCGAGAAAAGCGTCGCGATCATCGAGAGCTACTTTGATCGTGTTCTGGCCGCCGGAATCATCCCGCTGACGATGGGCGGTGACCATACGATCGCACTGCCGATCCTGCGCGCGATGCACCGCAAACATGGACCCGTCGGGCTTGTGCATGTCGATGCCCATGCCGACGTGAACGACACGATGTTTGGCGAGCGCATAGCGCACGGCACGCCTTTTCGTCGAGCGGTCGAGGAAGGCCTTCTGGACTGCCACCGGGTCGTCCAGATCGGCTTGCGCGGCACCGGCTATGCTGCGGATGACTTTGACTGGCCCCGCCAGCAGGGGTTTCGCGTCGTTCAGGCAGAAGAATGCTGGCACCGGTCGCTGGCACCCCTGATGGAGGAAGTCCGCCAAAAGGTCGCCGGCGGGCCGGTCTATGTGAGTTTCGATATCGACGGACTTGACCCTGCATACGCACCTGGCACCGGAACCGTCGAAATTGCCGGCCTGACGGTGCCGCAGGCTCTGGAAATCATCCGGGGACTGAAAGGTCTGCCGATTGTGGGAGGCGATCTGGTCGAAGTCAGCCCGCCGTATGACCCTACGGGAAACACAGCATTGCTCGGCGCCAACCTGCTCTACGAAATGCTTTGTGTTTTGCCTGGTGTTGTCAGCCGGTAACCCACCGGACGGTACTGGTGAAGAAGATCAAGGTCTACGTTGCATGAAATCAAGGCATCCCGCCCCGTGAGTGTCGAGGAGAGTTTCGGTCAGTTTCTCGCTCAACAGGGCGGCACTCCTGACTTTTCGCAACTTGCGGCAGCGCGGCGTCTCGATGTTCTGGCGAATGACCTGCGGGAGCGTCGAGCGGTCGATCACGGGGCTTCCCTGCTCGGCCGCTGGCTCTTTGGCGGTCGGGTCAAGGCAGTTCGCGGCGTCTATTTGTGGGGTGGCGTAGGCCGCGGCAAGACGGCTTTGGTCGACCTTCTCGCCCGGGAAATGGGCGGACGCGTACGCCGCCTGCACTTTCACCGCTTTATGCGCGAAGTTCATGAACTGCTGCGGTCCTTGCGCACCCAACATCAGGCAGATCCGGTCGCCGAAGTGGCCGTGACCTTCGCGCGAAATATTGATTTGTTATGCTTTGACGAACTTTACGTGCACGATATCGCGGATGCCATGATCCTCGGCGGCATTTTCGACGGTCTCGTTTCAGCCGGCGTCAGCCTTGTCTTTACATCAAATGTGCCTCCGTCGGGCTTGTATCGGGACGGCCTGCAGCGCAGCCGGTTTCTGCCAACCATCGCCCTGCTGGAACGCGTGACGGAAGTGCTCGAAGTCGATGCCGGGGTTGATTATCGGTTGCGCGTTCTGAAGAAGGCCCCGGTCTTCACGCTGATGGACACCGCGGCTGATGCATTCCTGAACCAACGATTTGACGCCTTGTCGAGTGGAGAGGACGAATCATCGCAGCCTCTGCAGATCGAGGGACGCGTCATTCCGGTCCGCCGCCGACGCGATGGCGTTGTCTGGTTTGATTTTCGCGCACTCTGCGAAGGTCCTCGTGGCACTGATGATTACATAGCGATCGCATGCCAGTTTCACACGGTGCTGTTATCCGCAGTACCTGCCCTCGGTGCCGACGACAATTCTGCACGCAGGTTCATCGCGCTGGTCGATGAACTCTATGAGCGGGGAGTCAAGCTCCTGCTCTCCTCGGAAGTTCCGTTTAGCGGACTTTATTCCGGTGAACGCCTTGCCTTTGAGTTTCGCCGGACGGTCAGCCGCCTGACCGAAATGCAGTCAACGGACTATCTGGGATTACCACACCGCCCCTGAGGTAGCGCCCGGTAGCGCATGTATTACAATGGTCGGACCTTGATGCACGCGCCACAAGCCGCCCCAGTGCATGTAACCGACTGCGCCTGCCGGCACGGTCCCGGGCTTCCATGGCCCTTTGCCCCCGCGTTTAACCTCAGGCGCACTTCTGTCGACCGGAAGCGTACCTGCGTCCGTCATGAGGAGGTCTCATGCTAGGCCCTATTCCCGCCACCCGCCTGAAAATGGTGGAGAGCATCGCCCGCCTCACAGCTTCCCTGAGTCCACGCCGTAGCCACGGTCTCGCGCTGGATTTCGCACGCATGTACTTCCGTGGCGTCGCAGATGAGGATCTGGCGGCACTGGAGCCCGCGTCTCTTGCCGCCATGGCCCTGCATCATCTTGCATTCGGTGCTCAGCGCCGCGGGCGCAGTCCAATGGTCCGCGTGTTCAATCCTGAACCGGCGCGGGACGGAGTTCGCACCCCACACACAGTCGCGATGGTCGTCTGCGACGACATGCCCTTTCTGGTGGACTCAGTCTCCATGGCGGCGAACCAGTCCGGCCTTGCCGTCCGCCTGATCATCCATCCCGTGCTGTCAGTCCGTCGTGCAGCCGGAGGGTTGGTTGGAATCGAGGACGGGACCGGCACCCGTAAGGAGTCGTGGCAGTGGCTGGAAATCGATCGTATCGAGAACCCAGAACGACTCGCCGACCTGGAACGGCGAATACGGACATCCCTTGAGGATGTCCGGTCCGCCGTCGAGGACTGGCAGCAGATGACGGACCGGGCGCGGATGCTGGCCAACGCGATGCAGACGGCATGCTTGCCGGTCGAACCTGCGGAGCAGGCAGAGATCGGCAGCCTGCTGCAATGGATGGCGGACCACCATTTCACCTTCCTCGGTGCCCGCTACTACCGGTTGATCAGGGGGGAAACGTCCGATCGCCTGGTGGCCGACCTGGGAAGCGGGCTAGGCATCCTGCGCGCCGATACGCGGCGCAAACGACATGCGCGCCTATTGAAGGGCTCCGCCCGGGAACTTGCCCGCCACCCCGCCCCGCTGACCGTCACCAAGGCCAACTCGCTGGCGACGGTACATCGCGCCACAAGACTCGATTATGTGGGCCTCAAAACCTTTGATGCCCGAGGGAGGGTGACCGGCGAGCACCGGTTTCTCGGATTGTGGACAGCCGGCATGTACAGTGCACGGCCGCGAGAGATTCCGGTGATCCGCAGGAAGATTGCCGAGGTCATCCGCCACTTTGACCTTGCGCCCAGCAGCCATGACGCCAAGGCGGTCATCCATGCCCTTGACAGCTATCCAAGGGACGAACTGTTTCAGGCATCGGCGGAAGACCTGGTCACGACGATCCGGGGTATCGTCAATCTTTACGATCGCCAGATCGTTCGCGCTTTTTTACGGCGCGATACGTTCCATCGCTACTGGTCCTGCCTTCTGTACGTTCCCAGAGACCGATACAGCACGGAGGTGCGCCGCCAGATTGAATCGATCGCGATGGAAGTCCTTGACGGCAATGCGGTCGAATCCTCCGTCCAATTGTCCGAGTCGACTCTGGCACGTCTGGAGCTTGCGGTACGTACCGATCGGCCTGCCCGCGGGGGTGATGCCGCCGCGCTGGAGGCGCGCATCCGCGAAGTCGTACTGACATGGGACGACGCGCTGCGCGAGGCGCTGTGCGAAATCACCGAGGAACCCCGCGCGTTGAGTCTTGTTGCCGAATATGCGCGCGGATTTCCCGCCTCTTATCGGGAGGACACGAGCGCCCGCGAAGCCGCTGCGGACATCGAGTCGCTTGAATGCCTGCGTGACCAGACGCCATCACTGCGGGTGTACCGCCGCGTGGGTACCCCAGCGGAACGGGCGAGCCTTCGTCTTTATACCGCGGGCAATCCACAGGCCATATCGGATCTGGTACCCGTCTTCGAAAATCTGGGGCTGAGGCTGCTCAGCGAGCGGCCTTATGCCGTCCGCCGCGCACGCGGGGATCAGCTGCAGGTCCAGGACTTCGAAATCGAATCGCGGACCGGAACTCCCATAGACACCGAAAAGGATGGCCACAGGATAGTGTCGGCCGTCGAAGCCGTGTGGGGGGAAGTCACAGAAAACGATGGGTTCAACCGCCTCGTCCTCGCCGCACGGCTGGAGTGGCGTGAGGTCGGAATACTGCGCTCTTATTGCAGGTGGCTTCTTCAGACAGGAATCCCTTTCAGCCAGAGCTATGTGGAAGCCGTGCTGCTGCAGAACCCGCGCACCGCCGGAAACCTCGTCGGTCTCTTTCTCAACCAATTTGACCCACAGGTCAGTGCGCGCAGCCGGACGAATGCGGCCAAGCGCCTCGGCCGCGACCTTGACGCGGCGCTTGCCGCGGTGCAACGACTGGACGAGGACCGAATCCTCCGGTCGTTCCGAGCCGCCATTGAAGCGACCTTGCGTACCAATTACTTCCAGAAAGCAGCGGACGGCAGACCAAAATCCTATCTCGCCATCAAACTTTCGCCAGGCAAAGTTCCCGGCGTTCCACAGCCACATCCGCTGTTTGAGATCTGGACGCAGTCGGTGCGCATGGAAGGCGTACACCTCCGCAAAGGGAGGGTCGCCCGCGGTGGCCTCAGGTGGTCCGACCGGTACGAGGATTTCCGCACCGAAGTTCTGGGCCTGATGAAGGCGCAGAACGTGAAGAATACGGTCATCGTGCCGGTCGGCGCGAAGGGCGGGTTCGTCTGCCGACGGCTTCCCTCGGCGCGCGACCAACAGGCCCGCGAAGTGGTCGAATGTTATCGGACCTTCATCCATTCGCTGCTTGATCTGACCGACAACATCGAGCAAGGCGCGGTGATTGCGCCACCCAATACCGTGCGCCTTGATGGCGAGGACACCTATCTGGTGGTGGCCGCGGACAAGGGAACTGCCTCCTTCTCGGACATTGCCAACGCCATCGCCGAGGAACGCGGATTCTGGCTTGGTGACGCCTTCGCCTCCGGCGGATCCGCCGGCTACGACCACAAGAAAATGGCGATTACCTCCCGCGGAGCATGGGAATGCGTCAAGCGGCACTTCCGGGAACTCGGAATCGACACACAGTGCCAGAGTTTCACTGTGGCCGGCATCGGCGACATGTCCGGTGACGTGTTCGGCAACGGACTGACGCGTTCACGCCATGCGAAGCTCGTCGCTGCGTTCAATCACCAGCATATCTTTATCGACCCGTCCCCCGACGCTGAAAAGTCCTTCAGGGAGCGGCAGCGGCTTTTTGCGCTGCCGCGATCAGGCTGGGCGGATTACGACGTGTCCCTTCTTTCCCGCGGAGGCGGCGTCCATTCCCGTGCCAGCAAGGCGATCGTGCTTTCTCCCGAGGCCCGCCAACTGCTTGGACTGGAGACTGAAACCGCGTCGCCCAATGAGGTCATCCGCGCAATCCTGAAGCTGAACGTCGACCTCCTCTGGAACGGAGGCATAGGAACCTACGTCAAGGCAAGTCAAGAGCCCCACGCCAGCGTAGGGGATCGCTCCAATGACGCGGTGCGTGTCGATGGCCGCGAATTGCGCTGCAAGGTCATCGGCGAAGGCGGCAATCTCGGACTCTCGCAGCTTGGACGCGTCGAATACGCACTTAATGGCGGACGCCTGAACACCGACTTTATCGACAATTCCGGTGGCGTCAATTGCTCGGACCTTGAGGTCAACATCAAGATCCTTCTGCAGATCGCGGCCCATCGGCATCATCTGAAACGCACGGCGCGCAACCAGCTGCTGGCACGGATGACGGATGAAGTGGCCGCACTTGTCCTGCGTAACAACTATCTGCAGGCACAGGCGCTCAGCGCCCTTGAGTCCCGCGCCACCGAACGCGCCGGCGATCATCTGCACGCGATCAGCGTGCTGGAAAAATCGGTAGATCTCAGCCGGACGATTGAATTTCTCCCGACGGACTCGGCCGTCATGGACCGCATTGCCAAAGGGCGGGGCCTGACACGCCCGGAACTCGCGATTTTGCTGAGTTACTCGAAAATCTGGCTTTATCAGCAAATCGTTGATTCCGACGTCCCCGAAGATCCTTATCTGTCAAACGAACTGCAACGGTATTTCCCGCCTGAGATCAATAGCCGCTATGGCGAGCTGATGGCGGATCATCCGCTGCGACGTGAAATCATCGCGACGGCAACCACCAACAGCGTCATCAATCGCATGGGCCCGGTGTTCGTCATGCGGGCGGCCGAGGATACCGGCGCAACGGTAGGCTCCATCGTTCGGGCGTATGCGATTGCACGGGAAGCGACAGGCATGCGCGACATCTGGGGAGCCGTGGAGTCACTCGACAATCGCGTGGCGGCCTCTGTGCAGGTAGCCATGGCCAACAGCACGACCCGTGCATTGAAGTTGGCCACGCACTGGGTTCTGGCGCATCGGAAGACACTGTCGGTGGAAAACAATGTGGCGGCATTGCGGCCCGGGCTCACCGCGCTCGCAGCCATGGCGCCGGATCTCATTTGTGGAGGAATCGCCGTACGCGTGCAGTCGCTGCGCGAAAAACTC
>CAXBRZ010000057.1:0-10929 GCA_963978075.1 uncultured bacterium
CCTCATCCGGGCCGACCAGGCCGAGGCCGCCGTACGCTCAGGCAAGGTGGTGCTGCTGATCTCCGACCGATATCTCGTCGAGGGCAAGATTCCCATTCACGCGATGCTTGCCACCGGCGCGATCCATCATCGCCTCGTGCGCACCGGACTGCGCTGCAAGTGCAATCTGCTGATAGAAACGGCGACGGCCCGCGACCCGCACCATTTCGCATGCCTGATCGGTTATGGCGCGACGGCCGTCTACCCCTACATGGCCTACCAGACGATCTTCGACATGACGCGGCGGCAAAGCGGGTCCCTGTCGGCGGAAAGCCGCCTTGAACTCGGCCGCAGTTATCGTCGTGGCATCCGCAAGGGCCTTTTCAAGATCATGTCCAAGATGGGCATCTCGACGATCGGCAGCTACCGCAGCTCACAGTTGTTCGAGATCGTGGGTCTCCACGAGGAGGTCGTTGCGACCTGCTTCCCCGGAACGGTGAGCCGCATCCAGGGTACCGATTTTGGCGATCTCGAAGCGGACCAGCGCGAGCTGGCCGTACGCGCCTGGGATCGCCTCGCGCCGGTAGACCGTGGCGGACTGCTCAAATACGTGCATGGCGGCGAGTACCACATGTACAACCCGGACGTCATCGCAACGTTGCAGGCAGCGGTGGTGACGGGCGACTACGAGCAGTACCGTATCTATGCGAAGTTGGTGAACGAGCGTCCGGCCTCGACCCTTCGTGACCTGTTCGGGCTGAATCCCCAGGGTCCGGCCGTGCCGCTCCAGGAGGTCGAGTCCGTCGAGGAGATCGTCCGGCGCTTCGACTCTGCCGCGATGTCGCTTGGCGCCCTGTCTCCGGAAGCACACGAGGCGCTCGCGATCGCGATGAACCGCCTCGGTGCACGTTCCAACTCCGGCGAGGGAGGCGAGAGCAAGGACCGCTATGGCACGGAGCGCAATTCAAAGATCAAGCAGGTGGCGAGTGGCCGCTTCGGCGTGACACCGGAGTACCTCACGAACGCCGAAGTCCTGCAGATCAAGGTGGCGCAGGGGGCCAAGCCCGGCGAAGGCGGGCAGCTGCCAGGCCACAAGGTCAACGAGATGATCGCCCAGCTGCGCTACGCGCGTCCGGGTGTCGGCCTGATCTCGCCGCCGCCGCATCACGACATCTACTCCATCGAGGACCTCGCGCAGCTCATTTTCGACCTCAAGCAGGTCAACCCGACGGCGCTCGTATCCGTCAAGCTCGTGGCCGAACCAGGGGTCGGTACGATCGCGGCCGGTGTGGCCAAGGCCTACGCGGATCTCATCACCATCTCAGGCTATGACGGCGGAACGGGAGCGAGTCCTATCTCGTCGGTCAAATATGCGGGCACGCCGTGGGAACTGGGTCTTGCGGAAACACACCAGACGCTGCGCATCAACGACATGCGCCAGCGCGTGCGGCTGCAGACGGACGGCGGACTCAAAACGGGTCTTGATGTCATCAAGGCCGCCATCATCGGCGCGGAGACCTATGGTTTTGGCACGGCGCCCATGGTCGCGCTCGGTTGCAAGTACCTGCGCATCTGTCACCTCAATAATTGCGCCACCGGCGTAGCGACCCAGCATGAGGTGTTGCGCAAGCGGCACTTCATAGGCCTTCCGGAGATGGTGGTCAATTATTTCCGCTTCGTGGCGGAGGAATGCCGGGAGATCATGGCATCGCTCGGGGTGCGGCGTCTGGATGAGCTGATCGGACGGACGGAGTATCTGTCCATTCTGGAAGGCCAGACCAGCCGGCAGCGCAAGCTGGACCTGTCGCCGATCCTGTCGACGGCGGGGCTGTCGGCGGATACGCCGCAGATATGCCTTGATCCGCGCAACCCTCCCTACGACAGGGGCGAACTGGCCGAACAGATGGTGCGCGACATGCACGGCGCCATCGAGGCGAAGAGTGGTGGTGAGTTCCACTACGCCGTTACCAATCGCGACCGCTCGATCGGGGCCCGGGTGTCGGGCGAAATCGCACGCCGGCACGGCAACCAAGGGATGGCCGATGCGCCCATCCGGGTGCGACTCAAGGGTTCTGTTGGCCAAAGCTTTGGTGTTTGGAATGCCGGCGGGCTGCAGCTGAGTCTAGAGGGCGATGCCAACGACTACGTCGGCAAGGGCATGACGGGTGGCCGGATCGTGGTCCGGCCACCGGTGGGATCGGCTTTTGTCGCGGCTGAAACGCCGATCATAGGCAATACCTGCCTGTATGGCGCAACCGGTGGCGAGTTGTACGCGTCAGGCATCGCCGGCGAGCGTTTTGCCGTGCGCAACTCCGGCGCGCTCGCCGTCATCGAGGGGGCGGGGGACCACTGTTGCGAGTACATGACCGGTGGCGTGGTCTGCGTGCTGGGCCGCACGGGGCTCAACTTCGGTGCCGGTTTCACCGGTGGCTTTGCCTATGTGCTCGACATGGACCGGGACTTCGTGGACCGCTACAACCATGAGCTGGTCGACATCCATCGCATCAGCATGGAAGGTATGGAGCAGAACCTGCATCACCTGCGTGGTCTGATCGAAGCGCACGTGCGTGAGACCGACAGCCGGATCGGTGCACAGATTCTCAACGACTTCCGTACGTTCATCGGTCGCTTCTGGCTGGTGAAGCCGAAGGCGGCGGCGATCGATACGCTGATCGAAAACCTGCGGAGGGCCGCGTGATGGCCGACAAGACACTGCAATTTCTGGACATTCCCCGCGCGGATCCCGAAAAACTTCCCGTGGAGGTCCGCAAGGCGGAGTTTCGCGAGATCTATGTGTCCTTTGATCCCAAGGGTGCCTCGCAGCAGGCTGGCCGCTGCCTGTCCTGCGGCAATCCGTTTTGCGAGTGGAAGTGCCCGGTCCACAACTACATACCCAACTGGCTCAAGTTGATCGAGGAGGGGCGCCTGTTCGAAGCGGCGGAACTCTCCCACCAGACGAATTCATTGCCCGAAATGTGCGGCAGGATCTGTCCGCAGGACCGGCTCTGCGAAGGGGCCTGCACGCTCAATGACGGGCTGGGTGCCGTGACCATCGGCTCGATCGAGAAGTACATCACTGACGAGGCCCTGAAGGCCGGCTGGAAGCCGGACCTGTCGCATGTCCGGCCGAGCGGGCACCGTGTCGCCGTGGTCGGCGCGGGACCGGCGGGGCTTGCCTGTGCGGATGTGCTCGTGCGCCATGGCGTCAAGCCAGTCGTGTATGACCGTTATCCGCGGATCGGCGGACTGCTGACGTTCGGCATTCCGCCGTTCAAGCTGGAAAAGGATGTGGTCGAAAAGCGGCGCGAACTCATGGAAGGCATGGGCGTTGAATTCCGCCTGGGTGTCGAAATCGGTCGCGACATCACGATCGATTCGCTGACCGAGGAATACGATGCGGTCTTTCTGGGGCTCGGCGCCTACAAGGCGGTGAAGGGCGGGTTTCCGGGTGAGTCGCTGCCTGGTGTCCACGAGGCACTTCCTTACCTTGTGTCCAATATCAATCGCGAACTGGGGATCGATACCGAGTTCGTCAGCCTCGCCGGCAAGCGTGTCGTCGTGCTCGGTGGCGGTGATACGTCGATGGACTGCAACCGGACCGCCATTCGCCAGGGTGCGCAGAGCGTGACCTGTGTCTATCGTCGTGACGAGGGCAACATGCCCGGCTCCACGCGTGACTACAAAAACAGTCGCGAGGAAGGCGTTGAATTCCTGTTCAATCGCCAGCCCGTCGAGATCATCGGCAACGGTGCCGTCGAGGGCGTGCGCGTGGTCGAGACCCGACTGGGTCCACCGGGCCCGCGGGGCCGCCGTGTGGCGGAACCGGTGCCGGGCAGCGAGACGATCATCCCTGCCGACGCCGTGGTCATCGCTTTCGGATTCGGGGTGACTCCCGAGCCCTGGTTCGAACGCGCCGGCATCGAGTGCCATGCCGATGGACGGGTGCGGGTGCAGAAGGCGGGTGCGCAGGCATTCCAGACCACGCATCCGAAAATCTTCGCCGGTGGTGATATGGTCCGTGGCAGTGACCTTGTGGTGACGGCTGTATTCGAAGGTCGCGAGGCCGCGCGCGGCATCCTGACCCGCCTTGGGCTTACGGCCACCTCGCGCGCGGCCTGATGGACGAGTGAACCGTTTTTATCCGGAGTCCCGATGAACGCAGTGAACCGACGCATCGTGCTGGCCTCGAGACCCGCGGCGGCTCCCGGCCCTGACAATTTCAGGCTTGAAACCGTTCCGGTGCCCGAGCCTGCGGCAGGGGAAGTGCTGATCCGCAACCACTGGCTCTCGCTGGACCCATACATGCGCGGGCGCATGAGCACCACGAAGTCCTATGCGGACCCGCATCCGCTGGATACCGTCATGCTCGGCGGAACCGTCGGCAGGGTCGCTGCAAGCCGGCACGATGGATTTGCCGTCGGTGATGCCGTGCTCGCCTTTGGCGGTTGGCAGGAATACGCGCTGGTTCGTGGCGAGGCGTTGAAAATGGTGCACCGTATCGATCCGGCGCTGGCGCCGCTGCAGCGTTACCTTGGCGCGCTCGGCATGCCGGGCATGACCGCCTGGTACGGTCTGCACCGCATCATCGAGCCCAAGGCCGGTGAAACCGTGGTGGTCAGTGCCGCTTCGGGTGCGGTGGGCATGGTCGTGGGACAGTTGGCCAAGGCTGCGGGATGCCGGGTCGTGGGCGTGGCCGGCGGTCCTGACAAGTGCGCCTACGTGATGCAGGAACTGGGGTTTGATGCCTGTCTTGATCACAAGGCGCTGACGGATCCGCGCGATTTCGATGCGGCGCTCGCCGCAGCGGCCCCCGCAGGCGTTGACGGCTGCTTCGAGAACGTGGGCGGACTCGTCTTCGAAGGAACGCTGCGCCGGATGAACGCCTTCGGCCGGGTGGCGGTCTGCGGCATGATTGCCGGCTACAACGGCGAGCCCGTGCCGTTGAAGGATCCGACCGTGATCCTGCGCTCCCGTCTCAAGGTGCAGGGATTCATCATCAGCGAGAATCCTGCCGACATGATGGAGGCGTTCCGCGTGCTGGCAGGTCTGCATGCGGCCGGCCGACTGCGCTACCGCGAGACGGTGGCCGAAGGTATCGAGTCGGCGCCCGAGGCATTTTTCGGTCTGCTGAAAGGGCGCAATTTCGGCAAACAGCTGGTGCGCCTGGTGGCAGAGGCCTGAACTAAAAGGCCTGTCTTTTCATGGCTTTGCGTAAAACCGGCATGACGGTAGGGCGTCCGGGCTGATAGTCTTGGCGTCCACTTTCGGGGCCAGCCACCGCGGTCCCCCACCGGAGCGACCACGATGACCACGATGACCACGAATGCCGAACTGCAGAAGCTGCGCGAGACGGCCGTCCCCCGCGGCGTGTCAAATCTCCTGCCCGTGTTCACCGCCAAGGCCAGCAACGCCGAACTGTGGGACGTCGAGGGCAAGCGATACATCGATTTTGCCGGCGGCATCGCGGTCCTGAACACCGGACACCTGCATCCCAAGGTGCAGGCGGCCGTCAAGGCGCAGATGGACCTTTACTCGCACACCTGCTTCCAGGTGACCCAGTACGAGAGCTACGTGCGCTTGGCCGACCGCCTGAATCGACTTGCGCCGGGTCCGACACCCAAGAAGACGATCTTTCTCACCACGGGCGCCGAGGCGGTGGAAAACGCCGTGAAGATCGCGCGTGCCTACACCAAGCGCAGCGCCGTCATCGCGTTCTCCGGTTCGTTCCACGGCCGCACCATGATGACCATGGGCCTGACCGGCAAGGTGGCTCCGTACAAGACCGGGTTCGGTCCGATGCCCGGCGAGATTTTCCACGTTCCATTCCCAAGCCCGATGCTCGGCGTGACGCTCGAGCAATCGCTGGCATGCCTTGATACGCTGCTCAAGGCGGACGTTGATCCCGCGCGCGTCGCCGCGATCATCATCGAGCCCGTGCAGGGAGAGGGCGGTTTTTACCAGGCGCCTGTTGAACTCCTCGCGGCGCTGCGCCGCTTGTGTGACCAGCACGGCATCCTGCTCATTGCCGACGAAGTCCAGACGGGCTTTGCCCGTACGGGCAAGCTGTTCGCGATCGAGCACTCGGGCATCGAGCCGGATCTCATCACGGTCGCGAAGAGCCTTGCAGGCGGGTTCCCGCTGTCAGGCGTGATCGGAAAGGCGGAGATCATGGACGGCCCGGCGCCGGGAGGGCTCGGCGGTACGTACGCAGGCTCGCCGATCTCGTGTGCGGCGGCGCTCGCGGTCCTCGAGGTCATCGAGGAGGAGCATCTGTGCGCGCGCGCCAATACGGTGGGTGCCCAGATCAAGCAGCGCCTGAACAGCTTGGGCGGCAAGGGTTATACGTGCGTCGGCGAAGTGCGCGGTCTCGGAGCGATGGTTGCTCTTGAACTGGTCAAGGACGGCGATGTCACCAAGCCCGATGCGGACCTGACCAAGGCGCTCGTGGCCAAGGCAGCTGCGAACGGACTGATCATCCTGTCCTGCGGCACCCGCTCCAACGTCATCCGCTTCCTTGTCCCGCTCACCGTGACCGATGCGGTGCTGGCCGAGGGGCTCGATCTGTTCGAGCGCAGCCTTGCGGAAGTCACGGTGGCACCCGCCGCGGCCAAGATCGCCTGAGCGGTCGTCGTCCGTTCAATCCGGGGCCCGCATCAGTCGTGATGCGGGCCCCGTTCATTTGCGCTGCCCGTCGGCTGGCGCCGGATCATGATCCGTGGCCTCGTGGGAGGATCCGTGCACGTCAGTTTCCATGAAGGCTACCGGGTGGACTTGCCCGCAACCCATCCCTATCCGATGGGCAAGTACCTGCTGCTGCGTGATTTGCTGGCGGAGCGCGGCCTGATCGGGCCACTGCGTCTGGTCGTGCCCGACGAGGTTCCGCTGGACGTACTCGGCCGCGTGCATACACCCGAGTATCTCGCGCAATTGCAGGGTGACACGCTGGATCCGGCGCAACGGCGGCGTCTGGGCATTCCGTTCACGCCGCGGCTCTGGCGCCGCTCGCGCCTCACCGTCGAGGGAACCCGGCTTGCCGCGGATGCGGCACTGGCAGACGGACTGGCCGCCAATATGGCGGGTGGTACCCATCACGCGTTTGCCGATCACGGCGAAGGGTTCTGCGTCATCAATGACGTGGCAGTTGCCCTGACGGACCTCTTTGCCACACAACGGATCCGGCGCGCGCTCATCGTGGACCTCGACGTGCATCAGGGGAACGGCAGCGCCTCGATTTTCGCCGGCGATCCGCAGGTCTACACGCTGTCATTGCACGGTGAGCGCAATTATCCGCTGGTGAAACCGCCCTCTACGCACGATGTCGGCCTCGCGGACGGTACGGACGACGCGCAGTATCTGTCGGTTCTGCAACCGGCATTGGCGATTGCCTTGCAGCATGCGCCGGATCTGGCCTTCTACGTGGCGGGTGTTGATGTGGCGGCCGGGGATCGCTACGGACGCCTTGCGCTCACGGACGAAGGCATACGCTTGCGCGACCGGCATGTCATCGACACGCTTCGCGATGCCGGCATCCCGGTTGCCATCGTGCTCGGCGGCGGCTATGCGCCGACCACACTGCGTACGGCACAACTGCATGCCATCGTTTTCGAGGAGGCCCTGCGCCGGTGGCGGCACGAACGGCCGGAAATTTGATCGACGAGCCGTACTCGCCGCCATTTGCCAATTGGCAGCGGCGCACAATCCGGGCATGATGCGCGCCCCCGCAGGGTCTGCGGTGGCGATGGCGACTGGGGTGGGGGAAGCGAGCGGATGATGAAGACGAAGCGTCACGCATATCACGGTTCCGGCTGGACATCGTCGGATCTGCGCAAGTTGAAGGCCCTGGTGGAGCGCGGCACACCCCGCGCCGAGATTGCCTTGGCGCTCGGGCGCAGCGTCTCGGCTGTCTACCAGCGTATCGTCACTGAAAAGCTGAGTTCCCGCGCCGGACAGTAAAACTGGCGCGGCTTTCTAGAGCCCGAGTCGCCGGTAACAGCCGTCGATGATCCACAGCGGACCGACCAGCAGGAATCGCAGGTCGTCGGCGAAGCTCGGGCGTCGGCCTTCGATCGCATGGCCGACGAACTGGCCCAGCCACGCCAGAGCCAGGATCCACCCAAGCTGCACAGTGCCCAGAAACGGTGCGAGTAACGGCCAGAGTTGTGTGATGAGCAGCGCCACGGCCGCCATGCCCATCGCGTGCCGCAAGGAGACAAACGCGCAGCCCAGCAGCGCCGCGCACAACGCGAGGAGTCCGATACTGACGGTCGTGCCCGGGACCTCAAGCCGCCACAGCAGGGCAAGCGCCGCGACCGTGATGAGCGGCACGCACAGTGCGTGCAGCGCACGGTTCCAGGGGTTGCGGTGGCTTTCGCCGTAGCGCTCGAACCACGGGTCGAGCGCGCCGCGGGTCATCAGGCCATTGCAGCGCGCAGTTTCTTCAGCGCCGCGGTTTCAATCTGCCGGATTCGCTCGGCGGACACGTCAAACTCATCCGCCAGTTCGTGCAGGGTTGCCTTGCCGTCCTCAACGAGCCAGCGGCGCTCGACGATCGAGCGGCTGCGCGGGTCGAGCGTGGCCAGTGCGTGATGCAGGCGGGAGTTCGAATCGTCTTCCCACTCTTCGTTCTCGACTGCAATCGCGGGATCGGCGTCAGGGGCCGGCAGGTAGGTGGCCGGGGAGTAGTTGCCCTCTTCTTCGTCCTGATCCGGCACCGGATCGAAGGACACATCGCGCGCGGACAGGCGCTGTTCCATCTGGGTGACTTCGGCGGTGCTGACGCCAAGATCGCGGGCGACGGCCGCGGTTTCCTCCGCGCTCAGCCAGGACAGGTTCTTCTTCGCCTTGCGCAGGTTGAAGAACAGCTTGCGCTGCGCCTTGGTCGTCGCGACCTTGACGAGACGCCAGTTGCGCAACACGTATTCGTGAATTTCCGCACGGATCCAGTGCACTGCGAAGGAGACGAGGCGCACGCCCAGAGTCGGATCGAAGCGCTTGACGGCCTTCATCAGGCCGACGTTGCCTTCCTGTACGAGGTCCCCCATCGGCAAGCCATAGCCGGAGTAGCCGCGGGCGATGTGCACCACGAAACGCAGGTGTGACAGGACGAGGTCCCGCGCCGCGTCGAGGTCTCCGGTCTCCTTGAGGCGCCGGGCGAGCGCGAATTCTTCCTCGCGCGACTGCACGGGAATGCGGGAGACCGCATCAATGTAGGCATCCAGACTGCCAACGGGCCCGCGCAGCGCGAGCGCTGTGGCAGACGGGATCGCAGGGGACAGGGCCATGCTCATCGAGACTTTCACCTTTCCGGCGCTCCAAGGCCGGGGACGTATGTTAGCACTCGTTTTGTTGGAGTGCTAACCGGGGTGAAAGTTCCGGCGGCATTCGCGACTGACAATGCCTTTATTTAACAATAAGTTACTGCTGACGACCGACCGGGTCGTCCTCACTGGGGTCCATCAGCCGCAGTTGCCGGTGGCTGGCCGCATAGGCGCCGACCCAGCCGAGCAGGGCGCCGCCGCCCACCAGCAGGGCGGCGAGACCCGCCGACGGGAGGCTCAGCTGGTAACTGCTGCCGTAGGCGGCCGCCACCCGCCCGACGGGGCCACGGGCGAGCAGCACCAGGGCGTCGAGCAGCCCGAGGCTGGCGAGGCCGCCGAGGGCGCCGTGCCAGACGCCGCCGTAGAGGAACGGCCGGCGGACGAAGGCGTCCTCGGCGCCCACCCGTTTCAGCACGTCGATTTCATGCCGGCGCGAGTCGACGTTGAGCCGGACGGTGTTGCCGATGATGAGCAGGACAGCGAGCGCGAGCAGGCCGCCGAGCAGTTCCGCGAGGCGGGCCAGCGCGTCAAGAAGACTCGTGTACCGGCGCACCCACAGGCCGTCGAAGCGGACCTCTTCGACCTCGGGCAGCGCCCGCAAGTCTTCCACCAGTCGGTCGATGGCCGCAGGGTCCGCCTCCACGGCCCTCGGCCTGATCACGATCGCAGCGGGTAGTGGATTGCGCCCGAGTGCGTCGAGAGCCGGTCCAAGGCCGGACCAGCGCCGGAATTCCGCCAGACCTTCCTCGGCGGACACGAAGCGCCCGCTCAGGATGAGATCGGACGCCAGCGCACTGCCGTGGCGTTCGCTGACGATGGCGATGCCGCTGCGCGTGGTGATGCCGTGGCGCACCTCGGGCAGCGCGAAGCTGCCATCGGCCGCGGTGGTGGCCCGGAACGACGCGGTCGACGACTCGCACGGCGTGCGGGTGAACATCGTCAGCGGCGAGTCGCACAGCTCCACCGCGGCGCCGCCGACCGGCTTGCCGGCGCGCAGCACCTTGCCGGGCCAGCCGCCCGAGAGCCGCGCCGCGAGGCCAGGTCCGGGCTCTTGGGCGGCACCCATCCGCCCGCACTCATACCCCATGGGGTGCGCGCCACAACCGCTCTTCGCACGGGCGGCGTCCCGGGCGGGCCGTGCTAGCGTGCGGCCCGCGATGCCGCGAACGGTCGAGCTGCCGCCCCCTCCCGACCAGCCCGAGCTCCCGCCCGAGGTCGACGTGAAGGGCGAGCGCGAGCTCTCGCTCGTCACGGCCGACGGCGTGCGGGAAGTGATTGACCTCGTGTGGGTGTCTGAGGGCTACACGACACCCAAGGGCGAACCGTCGCGCTTGTCCTTCTGCCGCTCCACCCAGGCGAAGAGCAAGAATACCGGCAGCGACGCGGCCATCGCGGCGGCCATGGTGTCCGCGGCAAGCTTCTGCGGGTCGATCTCGCCGCTGTACGCGACGACCGGGACTCCGGCGAGGTTGGCGGCGTAGGCGGTCGCGTCGTACCACGAGACCATGACGACCGGTGCCTGCTCGCCCCACTTCTTGGCGTAGGAGGCCCAGTCGCCCGCGGTCTTGTGCTGGGTGGCTGCAACAAACTTGCCATACTGCGCGTTGGTGACCTCGGTCTTGCCGATGGCGTA
>CAXBRZ010000058.1:0-10817 GCA_963978075.1 uncultured bacterium
GCCACTTCCGACGAGAAGAGCACCTCGCCGGCCCGCGCGCGGTGGCAGAGCCGCGCCGCCACATTGACCGTGTCTCCCACCAGCGTCGGGCGCCGCAGGGTAGGGGGGCCGAGGTCCGACTCCATGACAGCGCCCACGTGGACTCCGACGCCGATACCGGTCGTGACACCGTGCAACTGCTCCCACCGATCCCCGACAGCCTGAAAGGCTGCGATCATCCGCCGGCCGCTCTCAACCGCCGCGCGGCCATCGCCGCCCGGCGTCGGCTCCTCAAGGCCAAAGACGGCCATCACCGCGTCACCGGCGAGGTTCTGGATCTTGCCACCGGCATGACCGATGGCATCGCCTATCACGGCGTAGAACTCATCCAGCAGGATTGCCACGGCCGACGGCGCGAGATCCTCGCACAGTGTCGTATAGCCGCGCAGATCAACGAACAGGACGGCGCAGCGGCCGAGTCGGGAGCGGTTTCGTACCGGTTCCATCGGAGACCTAAATTCCCTTGCGATTGCGCAGCGAAGGGTATCAAAACCGCCGGGTTGTTAAACCCCTATCATGGCAACCCTCCCGGGATCGGAAGGTCCATGACGGTGCAGAACGAATTTTTTATGACGGCGACCCCCTTGCCCGAGGGCGTTGTCCTGCTGCGCTCGCGGACGTCGCTGGCCTCGTGCAGGGCGGCGATCGAGTCCGTGACGCAGGCAGCGCCCTATCGGCACTGGCAAATCCCTGGCGGCGGCGTCATGTCCGTTGAGAGCACCAACGCCGGTGACGTCGGCTGGTGCAGCGACCGCAGCGGCTATCGCTATGCGACGCTTGATCCGCTGACTGGCCGCGCCTGGCCACCGATTCCGGCGGCGTGGCTGGAGCAGGCGGGACGGTGGGCGTCAGAGGCCGGTTATGCCGATTTCCGCGCCGACTGCTGTCTTGTGAACCGCTACCTGCCGGGCGCGCGGATGGGCACACACCGCGATGCGGACGAGGCGGATTTCAGTCAGCCGATCGTCTCGGTGTCGCTGGGGCTGCCGGCCACCTTTGTATGGCTCGGTGCCGAGCGGCAGGGGCGTGGCGTGCCGCTGCATCTTGAGGATGGCGACGTTCTGGTGTTCGGCGGTCCGGCGCGCAGGGGCTATCATCGCGTGCGGCCGGTACGCGCAGGCTCCGGCGCCCTGCAGCACCGGATCAACCTGACATTTCGTCGGGCACGCTGACTTGGGTTCCGCAACGGTTAGAATTTTCCCATGAGGCCGACCGACGCTGTGGATCTCATCCCGCACCCGCTTGCGACACAAACCTCGCCGGTCAGGGCGGTCCATGCCTCCCTGTCACGCGATCTTGGCGGACTACGCATTGACGCGGCCCTGTGCGGCGCCAAAGACGCACTGCTCGTCCCTGCGGGCACGTCCTCGGTACGGCGTGACGGACTGTGGCGCCATACCTGCATCGAGTTCTTTGCAGGGCCCCTGTCCTCGACGGAGTACCTCGAATTCAACCTCTCCCCCGCGGGCGAGTGGGCGCTCTATCATTTCAAGGACACGCGCGATCCGCTGCCTCTCCCTTCGGCCTCGCCTCCCCAAGTGCAGGTGCAATGGGCCGGGCAGGACCTGAGGGTCGTCGCGCGGCTCGCGGTCAACGAGTGGGCGGTGTCGTGGATCGAAGAGGAGTTGTCGGTTGGACTGTCGGCCGTGCTTGAATCGCGCTCCGGCGCACTCTCCTATCATGCGATTCACCACCCAAGGGATGTCCCTGACTTCCACGACCGGCGCGGGTGGATCGGAAGGCTTGAGGCAACCGGGTCTCGGGGGATGACATGATCCAATGCGGTATCGATCGATTGCTGGCAGAACCGCTGTTGCGCCAGCGTCTCGCCGGCCGGCGCGTCGCCCTTCTCGGTCATCCGGCTTCCGTCAATGCGCAACTGGTCCATTCGCTCGATCTGCTCGCGCAGTCACCCGAGGTGAACCTGACTTCGGCCTTCGGTCCGCAGCACGGGCTCAAGGGCGACCAGCAGGACAACATGAGGGAGACGCCGGACGAGCAAGACGCCGCGCTCGGCATACCGGTCTTCAGTCTTTACGGTGAGGTGCGCGCACCCACCGCGGCGATGCTCGACACGTTCGACGTGCTTCTGGTGGACCTGCAGGATCTGGGTTGCCGGATCTACACCTTCCTGACCACGCTGCGCTACGTGCTTGAGGCCGCCGCACGCACCGGGAAGACGGTCTGGGTCCTTGATCGCCCGAACCCCGCGGGGCGGCCGGTCGAGGGGCTGGCGCTACGCGAGGGGTGGGAGAGTTTTGTCGGCGCCGGGCGCTTTGTGATGCGCCATGGCCTGACCTTGGGGGAAGCGGGCGACTGGTTCTGCAAGGAACTCCGACTGGACGTGGACTACGACGTCGTTGAGATGCAGGGATGGAAGCCTGCAGCAGGCCCAGGCTACGGCTGGCCACTGGGTGAGCGAAGTTGGGTCAACCCAAGTCCGAACGCGGCCAGCCTGTCCATGGCCAGAGCGTATGCAGGCACCGTCATGCTGGAAGGCACCACGCTGTCGGAGGGCCGCGGCACGACACGACCGCTTGAGATGCTCGGTGCGCCCGGCCTCGATGGTGATGCGCTGCTCCGCGCCATGCACCATCTTGCGCCCGAGTGGATGGTGGGCTGCCGTCTGCGGCCGTGCTGGTTCGAGCCCACGTTCCACAAGCATGTCGGCCAACTCTGCGGTGGTTTCCAGATCCACGTGGACGATCCGGCCTATGACCCTGTGAAGTTCCGCCCGTGGCGGCTCGTCGCGGCGGCATTCAAGGCGATCAGGCAATTGCGACCCGACTATCCGCTCTGGCGCGACTTTCCCTACGAATACGTGACAGACCGGCTTGCCATCGATGTGATCAATGGCTCGACGCTGCTGCGGGAGTGGGTGGACGATCCTGCCGCCGAACCGGGCGACTTGGAGATGACGGCCTCGCGTGACGAGCAGGCGTGGCAGGCCGAGACAGCGTCAGTCATCCGCTACCGCTAGGGGGCCGGAGGGCCCACGCCCGCCATCGGGCGTGGGCCTTGAGGGTCATCAGAACGAATAGCGCAGCGTCAGGCGCACATAACGCGGTTGCTGGAACGCTGTGGGCAGCAGGTAATCCGCGTTCAGTTCGTTGCCTGAAGGTGCATTGGTGGTCTGCCGGCTGAAATCACGCTGTTCGTACTGGGCGACCGGCTTTTGGCTGTCGAACAGGTTGAACACGTCGGCCGTGGCCATCAGCTTGCCGTTGCGGACCTTGAAGTCGTAGGCAAGTTGCAGGTCTAGCTGCGTCGTCCAGGGCGTCGTGCCGGCATTGCCGCGGCTGCCGAGGACGCTTTCACCGGCACTGTTCAGGCAATAGTAGGACGACGCGGTCGTGTAGGCGCTTGAGCCGGTGCCCGGCAGGAACTCGCCATTGAAATCTCCCACGCTCGGGGGAACGTAGCCGATGCAGCTCAACGGGCGGCCTGACGAGGCGATGATGTTGGCGCCAATCCGCAACTGCGGGGTGATGGCATAGTTGCCCAGCAGCTTGAAGACATGGCGACGGTCATTGGGCAGCGGGCCTGTGGCCCCGTCCATGAGGGAGGCAAAGTCGAAGTTCTGGGTGATGCCCGAGTCTTCCTGGTGGATGGTCGAGTCGACGTAGCCCTCGGCATTGCCGTAACTCTTCGACCAGACGTACGACAACCGTGCACCCCAGGTGCCGTCAAAGGGTCTCTCCGCCGTCAGTTCGATGGCCTTGTATTCGCGCGAATACTTCGGCAGACCCAGGTAGGACGCCGGTACATCCTGGACGACGAAATGGCCGTCGCCGTTGATGTCCATGGACAGGTGCACATCGCGGCCGGGATTCACGAGTACGCACTGCGCCAACGAACCCGGGTCGAAGTTCGTGTAGCCCTTGTCCTGGGCATAGCGGGCGAAGGCGTTCCCGTCGCAGAAGTCATCCATGCCGTCGTTGACCTTGCGGTAGATCACCTTGATGCCGCCGGTCCACTTGTTCGCAAACCGGTGCTGAAGTCCCAGAATGAACTCGTCCTGGTTCATCGGCTTGAGCTGCGTGTCCGCCACCGTGGAAGAGTTCGGGATCGGGGTGCTGAGGTCGATCGTGTTGCCGATTTTCGGACTGAGTCCCGTGGGAGCACCGGTACGGGGATCCACGCCGGTGTAGGTGTAATAGTTCTGCAAGAACACGACGCCCTGGGTGCTGCGGATGTTGGTGTTCGAGGCGACCGGGATGTAATAGCGCCCGAGATTTCCGTACAGCTTGGTCGAGCGGTCGTCGGACATGTCCAGCGAAAACCCGATGCGCGGCGCCACCAGATTGTCCGCCTTGACGAAATCCTGGCCCAACGAATTCAGGTTCTTGAAGGATTCGCCTCTGACGCCGCCGTAGACGCGCAGCCTTGAGGTCGCCTGCCAGCTGTCTTCGAGATACCAGGCGGTGTTCTTGACACCGTAGACACCCGACGTGGATCCCGAGACCCGGCCCCTCACGTAGCAGCTGTTGGCCGACGGGTTGGTGATGCACAAATCCCTCTGCGCTGCACTGCCCGGGGTGTAGCCGCCGACACCGTTGATGCGGCCGTTGGTGCCCACGACGTAGTACCGCCAGTACTCGCCACCGGTGTACGACGAGCCGCCGGCTTGAGCGGAGTCGAAATTCTGCGCGTCGAATCCGGCGCGCAGCAGGTGGCTCGCCAGTTTGTATTCGACATCGAACCGCCATGCCCGGCGCGTGTCGCTGTCGGGCGGCGCCAGCGGATCGCGGCTGCCGGCACTCGGGTAGGGCGGAATCCAGCACCCGATCGGGTTGAGACCCACGTCCAGCACGACCGGGCAGTCCTGGCCGAGCGCGCGCTGCCCCTGGACGCTGCCCCGGAGGTCCTTGACCTGGCCGCCGAGTGCGGAGATGGTCAGCTTGTCCCAGGAGCCGGTGTACTTGCCGATGAAGACCGTGCCGCCCGAGTAGTACCAACTGTTGCCGCCGGTGCCGTCGTGGTGGGTCGAGTAGGGGCTGGTATTGCTCCAGTCCACAAGGTCGGTTCGGGCCTTGTTGTAGATGCCGGTGGCCTCCAGCGTGTTGTGCTCATCGATGTTCCAGTCGATGTTGAGCAGCCCCGACGGGCTCTGACTGAGGTATCGGGTGCTCTGCGTCTGGCCATAATTGTCGGACGTGTTGTTCGGCAGGTGCGCGAGCGCGAAGAAGAACAGACGGTCCTTGAGGATGGGGCCACCGAGGTAGGCCGTGGCCGACGTGTTCTCGAACGTGTTCGCCCGGCCGAACATGAAGTAGTTGCCCTGGTATTCCGGCTGACGGTCGAGAATGTTCTGGCCTTTGGAGGCAAAGGCTTCCGGCTCCGCGGCCAGAGTCCAGCCACCATGCCAGTCGTTCGTGCCGCGCTTGGTGACGAGGCTGATCACGCCACCGAGGGAGCGCCCGTACTCCGCGCCGTAGCCGCCTGCCTTGACCTCTTCCTGCGCCACCGCCTCGAACGGCAGATTCGCGTAGGAGAGGAAATTGCGCAGGTTGGTCACATCGAACCCGTTGATGTAGTAGGCGTTTTCCGCCACGGAAGAGCCGCCGATGGATGGCAGGCCGCCGCCGCCCAGACCCCAGTCGCCCTTCACGACGGTCGGTGCCAGCAGTGCGATGGAGCGCACGTCCAGTGCCACCGGCAGTGCCTGGATCTCGTCTTGGGAAAACGAGAAGTTGGATTCGGTGCTGGAAAAGTCGATGGCGCCGATGCGGTTGGCGACGACGTTGACCTCCTCGAGATCCGCTGCGGCGGGCCCGACGTGTGTGCCCACGCCCATCGAGACCGAGACATTGGAGGAGGCACTGCCGACGGACACGCTGTAGGTGCCAGGTTGCAGGCGCGACACCACGTAAGTCCCGCTGGAGTCGACGGTGACCCGGCGAACGATGCCGGTTGCCTTGCTGCTCACCACGACCGTCGTGCCAGGCTTCGCCTCGCCGTAGATGGAACCTTCCGCCGATTGGGCTTTGACTGCTGATGACGGGCACAGCGTGAATGCCGTCATCGCCAGCCAGGTCAAAAGCGCAAGGCGAGGTGCAGAACCTCCCGTCTTCCGCGCTGCTTGGCGGGCCGCTGTAAAGAGTCGCGTCATCATGACTTCCCCTTCTGATTCTTACTGTTTTTAAGGCCGATGTGATCCGGACCCACGGCCCTGAAGTGCCGTTCTTTTTGTGCTTCCGGATGCTCCACCCTGAAAGTACAGGAAGAAATTGCAAAAATGCAATCGGCAAACCGATAGCCAAATTACGGTTCCCCCGGGTCGGGGTACCTTGGACGCGGTCGTTTGTGCGTCAGGGTAAACGGGCCGAAGGGCCGTCCAGAGCGGTCTGCCGGCCGACGGGCTGCGCGGGCGGCGACAGCTAGTGCGTCGCGTTGGGCGCCGGGAAGCCGCGCTTGCGCATGAGCGCGGCGATTCCGGCGTCGCGACCGCGGAAGGCGCGGTACGCGTCTGCAGGATCAACCGTATTGCCGACCGCGAGGACTTCCCTGAGCAGGCGTGCGGCGACCGCCGGGTCGTAGGCGCCGCCGGCTTCGGTGAACGCTTCCCAGGCATCGGCCGAAAGCGTGTCCGACCACAGGTAGCTGTAGTAGCCGGCGGAGTAACCGTCCCCTGAAAACACGTGTCCGAACTGGGGGGTGCGATGCCGCATGACGATTTCATGGGGCATGCCGAGTGCGGCCAGGGTCTCCTTCTCGAAAACGCTTGGATCGACCGGCTTGTCGCCGAGCAGGTGCAGTTTCATGTCGATCAGGGCGCTCGAGAGGTATTCGACGGTCTTGAAGCCCTGGTTGAAGGTCTCCGCCTTGTGGATTTTCGCCACCAGTTCCTCGGGAATGGGCTGACCGGTGCGGTAGTGCACCGCAAACTTCTGAAGCACCTGTGGCGTCGACAGCCAGTGCTCCAGCAGTTGTGACGGGAACTCGACGTAATCCCGGGCCACGGAAGTGCCCGACAGCGTGGGATAGGTGACGTTCGAATTCAGCCCGTGCAGGGCGTGGCCGAATTCGTGAAACAGGGTGACCGCGTCTTCCCAGCTGATGAGGATCGGCTCGCCCGCGGCACCCCGGACAAAATTCGAATTGTTCGAGACGATCGTTGTGACCTCGCCGTCAAAGCGCTCCTGCAGGCGGTATTCGTTCATCCACGCACCGCTCTGCTTGCCGGTCCGTGCGTACGGATCCAAGTACCATAGCCCCACGTGCCGGCCGTCCCGACGCACTTCGAAGACACGGATGTCGGGATGGGCGACCGGCACCTCCCCGGACTTGACCTCCTCGAAGGTGAAGCCGAACAGCTGCCCGGCCACCCAGAACATGCCCTCGCGCAATTTTTCCAGTTGCAGGTAGGGCTTGACGGCATTGGCGTCGAGGCCGTACTTCTCGCGCCGGACGATCTCCGCGTAATAGCGGTAGTCCCAAGGTTCGATCCGGATGCGGGGTGCATGGGCCGCATCCGCCTCCCGGTCGGCGATGGCCTGCATGTCGGCCACCTCCTCGTGCACCCGGGCCACTGCCGCAGGCCATACCGCTTCCATCAATGCGAGCGCGCGCTCCGGGGTCTTGGCCATGGCGTCCTCAACGCGCCAATGTGCGTGCGTGGGATAGCCCAAGAGGTGCGCACGCTCGGCCCGCAGGGCCAGAATCCGTGTGATCGTGGCGTTGGTGTCGTGAGCATCGCCGTTGTCACCGCGGCTGACGAACATTCGCCAGACCTTTTCCCGCAGGTCGCGCCGTGACGAGTACTCGAGGAAGGGTTCGACGGAGGAGCGGGTATTGAGGACTGCGCCTGTCGCGGTGAGGTGGCGGGACGCTGCGGCGGCCTTCAAGGCATCCACCGTGGACGACGGCAGACCTGCGAGGTCCGCCTCCGACTCAAGGGCCACCCATAGGCCACCTTCGTCAGCCAGCAGGGCCTGGCTGAAGCCGGTGTAAAGGCCTGCCAGTTCCTGATTGATGGCGGCGAGGCGGATTTTTTCACTGCTGTTCAGTTTGGCGCCCGCGCGCGTGAAGCCGGTGTAGACGACCCACACGAGGCGCTTCTGTTCCGAAGACAAACCACTCTTGTCGCGGGCGGCATAGACCGCCGCGATGCGCTGATACAAAAGACTGTTCTGCGTGATGGCGTCGCTGTGGGCGGCGAGTTCAGGGGCGACTTCGCGTTCGACCGCCTGAACCGCATCGTCGCCCAGGGTGGCCGCATAAATGCCAAAGAGGGTGGAGACGCGCATCAACGCGCGCCCCGACCGCTCGAGTGCGACGACCGTATTGTCGAAATCAGGGGCCGCCGGGTTGTGTGCAATGACCTCTATTTCTGCCAGCTGGATCTTCATGGCCGCTTCAAGCGCCGGGCGGAAATCGCCAACCTTGACCTTGTCGAAAGGGGGGACGCCTCCGTACGGCCCACTCCATGGCGCGAGGAGGGCCGCACCCGGCGTGGGCGCGTCAGCGAGCGTCGGCGTGGAGATCAGCAAGGTCATCAGGCAGCACCAAAGGGCATGGAGTCGGGGCATGGAGCCTCCCATCAGGCGGTCCGGGCATGATACCCGGCTTCCCGGTGAACCGAATCAGCTCGACGGTGCGTCCGGCAGGTTGAACCAGCAGTTGAAGGCAATCGTGATGCGCTCGCCCGGGCCTTCGTAAGGCTTGACCTCGTGCAGGACCCACGACGGGAACAGTACCAGGCGACCCGCCTCCAGACGGAAATTGCGCATCTGGGTGCCGTAGGGAGGCGGGATCCGCGCGTTGCCGGCGTCAAAGTGCATGGCGCTGGCGGTCATGGGCCCGAGAAAACTCAGCAATCCACTGTCGGGCCGGTCGGCGTCGTGGACGCCCGGATCGACGCAGTACACGCCACTCCAGGCGGCGTTGGGGTGATTGTGCAGGCTGAAGTAGCCGCCACGCCGCGTGACGTGGACCCAAGCGTCGTTGAAGATCTCCAATCGCTCGAGTGTTTGCAACGGGTAGCCGTTCAACTGTCCGATCACGGCGAGCATCTGGTCCCAGCAGAACCGTTTCAGTTCCTGGATGGCCGGATCCGGTTGGCGGAACAGTTCAAAATGACTCTCGAACAGTGCCGCGTTGCGCTGGGTGAGCGGCCGCGGGTTGCGTTCGCCCCTGCGTTCGAATTCCAAGGCGAAGGCGCGGAGCCTGGCATTCAGCCCCGCGCTTTCCGGGTATTGGCTAAACGCAAAAGGAACAGCGAAAACAGGAGCAATCTCGGGAGAAGGCGCCACCATTTGCTCTACGACCTTGTCGCAAAGACGCGAGCATAGTGCAAATCCTGCGGTATCGAAATGACCGCGTTTGGCACGCTATACTCCGGCCCAATGAACCAATCAGTTGCCGCTGACGCAGCAGAGACGGACCGGCGCGTGACGGCGCTCATGCAGGTTTGTGACAGGGCCTTGTCCGCCAGGCAAATCAATGACGCCGACAAGGCGTTCAAAGAGGCTGAGCGACTGTCGCCGGACCATCCGGCTGTTCGGTATGAGCACGCGAAGCGGGCATTTGCCTCCGGTGACCATCTGGGCGCGCGGGATCTACTCAAAAAAGTCGTGGCCGCAAACCCCAAGGAATCGCGGTACTGGCACGGCTATGCCTCGGTGTTGCGCACCCTGAATTCGACCGAAGAGGAAGTGGTCGCACTTGAGGGCGCGCTCAAGGTCCAGCCGAGGGATACTGCGGCACTCCTTTACAAGGCGGCGGCACTCGAGCGGATGGGCCGGGTCAGGACTGCAGCAAGAATCTATACCAATGCACTGCAGACCGTGGCTTCGGAGACGGGAATTCCCGAGGCGCTGCGCCCGTTGCTGCAGCGGGCGAACGAGGCGAGCCGCGCAATCGCGCAGGAGTTTTCCGATTTTCTGCAGACCCAAGTGGGCGAGCGGCAAATGGAGAAGGCCGGCACCAGAGCGGGCCGTTACCTTGATCTGATGCTCGACCGCGTCGGGCGATACTCACCGCAGCCAACGGGGGCTTTCTTCCCGTTTCTTCGCAACTGCGAGTTTCACGATCGGTCGGAATTTCCCTGGTTGCGGGATCTGGAGTCGGCGACCGCCGACATCCGCAGTGAATGTCTGGCAACGCTTCGTGAGGATGGAGAGGGTCTTGAGCCCTACGTCGCCTACCGTGACGGGCTCCCTCTGGACCAGTGGAAAGAATTGAACAATTCGAGACGGTGGAGCGCCTACTTTCTCTGGAAGGAAAGTGCCCGCTTGGAGTCGCACCTTGCTCGCTGTCCGAAAACCGAACAGGCTCTCTCGGCGATCCCAAGAGTCGATATCCCAGGGTTCGGTCCGACAGCCTTTTTCTCGATCTTGGATGCGAAGACCCGAATCCCGCCTCATCACGGGGTGACGAACACGCGCCTGACTGTTCATTTGCCGCTCGTCATCCCTGAGGGTTGCCGGTTTCGGGTCGGTGGCGAGGTGCGTCCCTGGGAAGAGGGCAAGGCCTGGGTGTTTGATGACTCCATCGAGCACGAGGCCGTCAACGATTCCGATGTGCCGCGGGCCATTCTCATATTTGATGTCTGGAATCCGCAACTGACCGAACAGGAAAAGGATCTGGTGAGGGAGACGACGCTTGCTCATGCAGCGTTTTTCGGCGTCGAGGGACTAGAAGGAGTCGGGCTATGAAATTCAGTCTTGCTTTGCGCGCGGCCTGCCTTGTTGCCGCCGGTTGGGGTGCATTTCAGCCCGCGGCGTTGGCGGCGCCGAAAGATTTCGAGGCGCTTCTTGCCTGTCGGAAAATGGAAG
>CAXBRZ010000059.1:0-10802 GCA_963978075.1 uncultured bacterium
CTTATCCCGAATGATCACTTCTGCCTTCAGAACACGGGTTCGCTCACCGTCATTCAACGCGACGGCCTCGGCCGACTTGAGCATCGCCTCGGCGGTCGCTTTGGCGTCCTGCGTCGTAGCCTCGGCCTTGGGCTTGGGCGCCCCGGGTGTCTGCGCCGAAAGGGCAGCGCCCGCCAGGAGCGCGAGGGAGGAGAGGGTCCAGCGAGTCATGTTCATCGAAGTTAGACCTCGTCGTTCGCAGCCAACGCTCAATCGCGCGGCCGCGAGTCGTATTCGGAACGCAGGTAGTAGTAGAGCGCCAGCAGCAGGTTCGGCAGCCGCGCCGGCAGCAACGCGGGCTCCTCCATCGTGCCATCGAAGTTGGCCACCCACTCGACCGTTCCCTGTCCGAGTTCTGCCAGCAACGTCTCCGCATACGGTCGCAGCCGCGACTCGGTGTAGCGCATGGCAGCAAAGGACTTGGGGTCATCCGTCGAACCGAAGTTCCCCTGCCCGTCCACGATCGGGTAGCGGTAGGAGAAATCCTGCGCCATGTGAACCATGGCCTCGTAGGCCGCGGAATCGCCGTGAGGATGGAATTTGCCGATGACATCGCCGATCGTGCGGGCGCTCTTCTTGTGCTTTGAACCAGCCGCGAGCCCAAGCTCGCTCATGGCGTAGATGATGCGCCGCTGCACGGGCTTGAGACCGTCGGCCAACTGCGGCAATGCACGGTCAAGAATGACGTACATCGAATAATCGAGATACGCCTTTTCCGTAAATGTCTTGAGCGGCTGGCGCTCGACGCCCTCGAAGTTGAGTTCCTGCGAGCTCATGGCGCCACCTCGGCAAGGTTACCCTTGGACTCAAGCCACTCGCGCCGATCGGATGCACGCTTTTTCGCCAACAGCATATCCATCATCTGGTCCGTGTCGTCGCTCGCCTCCACGGTCAGCTGCAGTAGCCGACGCGTGGATGGAGCCATGGTGGTCTCACGCAACTGAAGCGGACTCATTTCACCGAGACCCTTGAAGCGGGTGACGGTGATCTTGCCGCGCGTTCCCTCCGCAGCAATACGGTCGAGAATCCCGGCGCGCTCCGCCTCGTCCAGTGCGTAATAGACGTTCTTGCCGATATCAATGCGGAACAAGGGCGGCATCGCCACATACACGTGGCCGGCGAGCACAAGCGGACGGAAGTGACGCAGGAACAGCGCACACAAGAGCGTCGCGATGTGCTGCCCGTCCGAGTCCGCGTCGGCGAGGATACAGATCTTGTGGTAGCGAAGCTCCTTCAGATCCGGAGACCCGGGCTCGACACCGATGGCCACCGAAATGTCGTGGACTTCCGCCGATGCGAGCACGCCAGAGGCATCCACCTCCCAGGTGTTCAGTATCTTGCCCCGCAACGGCATTACCGCTTGGAAGTCACGCTCACGGGCCTGTTTTGCACTGCCTCCTGCAGAGTCGCCCTCGACAAGGAACAGTTCCGTGCGCACCGGTTCCTGTGATGTGCAATCGGCCAGCTTGCCGGGCAGTGCGGGACCTGAGACAACACGCTTGCGAACCACTTTCTGCGCAGCCTTGAGACGGGCCTGCGCTTTTTCAATCGCCAACATGGCGATCTTCTCGCCCGCCTCCGGGTGCTGTGCCAGCCACAGCGAAAACGCATCTTTCACAATGCCAGACACGAATGCGGCAGACTCGCGCGAGGCGAGTCTTTCCTTCGTCTGTCCTGCAAACTGCGGCTCGTGCATCTTCACCGACAGCACGAACGCAATCTTGTCCCAGACATCTTCGGGCGCCAGCTTTACGCCGCGCGGAACGAGATTGCGGAACTCCGTAAAGTCCCTCACTGCTTCGGTGATGCCGGTCCGCAGTCCGTTGACATGCGTGCCACCATCGTTGGTCGGGATGAGGTTCACATAGGATTCACCGACCGCCTCGACACCGTCATCCGTGATCCATGCAAAGGCCCATTCTGCCGACTCGTTCCCACCCTTGAGACTGGCCGCGAAAGGCTCTTCAGGAACGATCGTCGTGCCCTGCAGACGGTCCACGAGGTAGGACGAAAGCCCGCCGGTGTAGAACCATTCGTCGCGCTCGCCGGTAGCCTCGTTGAACAGCGTGACTTTGAGACCGGCGCACAACACGGCTTTGGCGCGCAGCACATGGCGCAGCTTCGCGACCGAGACCTTGTCAGAGTCAAAGTACTTCGCATCCGGCCAGAACCGCACGGTGGTCCCCGTATTGCGGGCCCCGACCTTACCGATCTGCTTGAGTTTCTCGTGAAGATAGCCGTCCTTGAAGGCGATCTGGTATTCGCTGCCATCACGCTTGACTCGGCACTCAAGGCGCGTCGAGAGAGCATTCACGACCGACACGCCCACCCCATGCAGGCCGCCGGACTGCTGGTAATTCTTGTCCGAGAACTTGCCGCCCGCGTGCAGGCGACTGAGGATCAGTTCAACGCCAGGCACTTTCTCCAGCGGATGGATGTCCACCGGCATGCCGCGTCCGTCATCATTCACCTCGACGGATCCGTCCTTGTACAGCGTGACGGCGATTTCCTTGGCATGCCCTGCCAATGCCTCATCCACGCTGTTGTCGACCACTTCGTGGACCAGATGGTTAGGTCTGGAAGTGTCGGTGTACATGCCCGGCCGGCGACGAACGGGGTCGAGTCCGGCGAGGACCTCGAGATCCTTGGAGGTATACGTAGTGCTCATGGAGGCGCGAGGGTACTGGAAATTGGGATCAAAGGCAGGACGGACCGCCGTGAGTGCATCGCCACGGCGGGGCTTGGCCCTTGGTATATATCATGGTATATATTTACGCAAGTTCCTTGGAGCGGACGTGACCCAGGGAGCCAAATTGTTCTGGAACGGGCGCAGCCAAGCGGTGCGATTGCCGGCAGAGTTCCGCTTTGCGGGGGACGAGGTGTATGTCCGGCGGGACCCCGTAACGGGCGACGTCGTCCTTTCGAGCCGTGCCGACGACTGGGAGGCATTGTTCGCCCTGATCGACTCCGCCGCGGCCAAGACTCCGCCGCCGTGACCGGCGATACACCCTACCTGCTCGACACCGCGACGGCACGGGCCCTCCTCAAGGCCGATGCACCTGCCGAACTGCGCCAACGCATCCGCACGATCCGTTACGGCTCGGTATGGATCTCTGCCATTACAGAGGGGCAACTGCATCGACACGTGCGCCTGAACCCGGGGGATCGAGTCTTGAGCGAAGCGCTCGGGCTATTGCTTCGCAACGTGCCCACCGTGCCCTTCGATCGCAGCGCGGCACTCGCCTATGCGTCGTTGCAGCATGGATCTGACAACCAAACGGGAATCACCGACGCCGAATGGATGGTCGCCGGACACGCACTCAGCATGGAGGCTACGCTCGTCACGGCCGAACCGGCACTCCGGCGGGTCGCCAACCTGCGCAGTGAAAACTGGCTGGTGGCCTGATCAGTCTTCAAGATCCCGGGCAAGCGCCTGGTGCGCCTCGGGGCCCAGGACAACGCGATGCTGATACTCGGGATGGTCGACCTCGATCGCGACCTCCGCCGTGGCGAACTGTGCACGCAGTGCCTCGGGAAACTGAAACCGCATGAAGTGGACCGCCGAGGTCTTCTCCTCGTTCTCTCGGTCCAGATCCTCGTCCGCGATCGGTTCGACGTAGTTGCCAGCCACACGGATCCGCACCCGCGCCTCAACGCCTTTGAGCCGGCGCAACTGCTCTGCCCGGACGGCAGGATCTGCAAACTCGATCAGCATCGTCGCTTTCAGGTTCGTCCCATCCGGAATCAGGGGGTTGTAGGCCGCCAATTCGTCGGCAATGCCCTCAGGCTCGAAAATGCGCTCGATGCGCAGCATCTCCTGCACCTGATACTTGATGGTCAAGCGGTCCTCGAACAGCAGGGTAAGGTTCGGACCTACCGCCACGGTACGACGCTTCTTGTGGGCAATAACCCGCTCCCGAAACGCAGGCCGCTCGCGCGCGTACGTCTCCAGCGTCATGAGGTCGGAAGGCTGCAAGGTCTTCATCCGCGCATCTCCGTCGCAATGCCATAGGCCCGTGCCAACAGCGTCATGGGGTGAACCGGCGCACGCCGGTCCTTGAGGCCATCGGAAATCTGGTGACCCGCCATCGGACAGTCGGAACTGTGCACCACCGCAGCGGAGGCCGTGACCTTGTTGGATACCGGCTTGCCGATCTTCATGGCATTCGGCCGGAATTCCTTTTTGATCGCGTACGTGCCGTCATGGCCGGTGCAGCGCTCGATGACCTCGAACGTCGTGTCTGGCACGAGTTTGAGCACGTCGCGGGTCTTGAGACCGATATTCTGGACCCGCAAATGACAGGGCACCTGGTAGGCCACCTTGCCCAGCGATTGCGTGAATTCCGTCTTGAGCAAGCCTGCCTGGTGGCGTTTCCACAAATACTCGAACGGATCGTGCATCGCCGCCTTGACCTTGGCGACATCCGGATCGCCCGGAAACAACAGCGGCAATTCCTGTTTGTACATCAGCACGCACGACGGCACCGGCGCGACAATGTCGTATCCCTGGTCCACCAGGCTCGCCAGCAGCGGTATGTTGTGTTCCTTGAGCGCTGCGACCGACTCAAGATCGCCGAGTTCAAGCTTGGGCATGCCGCAACAGCGTTCCTTGGGGACCGTCGTGACAGCAATGCCGTTGTGCTCGAACACCGCGACGAGGTTCTCGTCGATCGCGGGCTCGTGCTCATTGCAGTAACAGGTGGCATAGAGCGCCACCTTGCCGGTGGTGCCCTCGGCCGCAACCGGATTTATGCCTGGCTTGGCCCGTTTGGCCTCGCGATCATGGAAAGATCGCGCATTGAATTCCGGCAGTCTCGCGTCGCGATGGATTCCGAGCGTGGCCTCCATCACCTTGCGCGCGGTCGGGTTGCGATTGACGGCATTCAACACCTCCGCAACGACCGGAATGCCGGCGAGACGTCCCACCGTCGCCGCCGAGGAGAGAAAGCGGTCACGCACGGATGCCCCCTCCTTCTTGAAACGCAGTGCTTTGGCACGCAGCATCAGGTGCGGGAAGTCCAGGTTCCACTCATGCGGCGGGACGTACGGACACTTCGTCTGATAACACAGGTCGCAGAGGTAGCACTGGTCGACCACGTCCCAGTAGGCCTTCTTCGGCACTCCGTGCAATTCCCCGTCGTCGGTCGCGTCGATCGCGTCGAATAGCACCGGAAACGACTGGCAGAGCGAGAAGCAGCGACGACAGCCGTGACAGATGTCGTAGACACGCTCAAGTTCGGCAAAGAGCGCCGTCTCGTCGTAGTACTCGTCCGTTTTCCAAGGGATGGGATGACGCGTCGGAGCCTCGAGGCTGCCTTCGCGCCGCACGGGCGACGGGTGGTCACTCATGGCTTGCACCTTCTGGAACGTGGCGATGAAAGGGGCAGGCGGATGAGACCTCCGCCATCTCGTCCCAGTGCCGGGGGTCGCACAATGCGCGACCCCCGCCCGGACTGTCTTACAGGCTGTCGAGTGCCTTCTGGAAGCGGTTGGCGTGTGAGCGCTCCGCCTTGGCCAGCGTCTCGAACCAGTCAGCGATTTCGTCGAAGCCTTCCTCACGGGCCGTCTTCGCCATGCCCGGGTACATGTCGGTGTACTCGTGGGTTTCGCCGGCGATGGCAGCTCGCAGGTTGTCGGCCGTCGAACCGATCGGCAGGCCCGTCGCCGGGTCGCCACAGACCTCGAGGTACTCAAGGTGACCGTGTGCGTGGCCGGTTTCGCCCTCGGCGGTCGAGCGGAACACGGTGGACACGTCGTTGTGGCCCTCGACGTCTGCCTTCGCTGCGAAATAGAGGTAACGACGGTTTGCCTGGCTCTCGCCGGCAAAGGCGTCCTTCAGGTTCTGTTCAGTCTTGCTGCCCTTCAGGCTCATGGCGGATCTCCGTGGAAAGAGGTGTTCGGGGCCAGAGGATCCGGCAACCGAGCGGCAATTCTGTACAGCAATTGGTCAGCCGTCAATGCGCACGGATTCGGCCTGCGTCCGGTTTGACGTCCTTCTCGACCGGGGGCTACCCTTGCGCCCTCACCGAGCCGCATCGGAATGCGCATGCCCAAGAACTCCAAGGCCATGGAAAGTGCCAGCCCAGAAACCTTCGACTTCGAAGCCGCGATGAGCGAACTCGAGGGCGTCGTGACGCGTCTGGAAAGTGGCGAAGTGTCGCTTGAGGAGGCGCTAGGCGCCTTTGAACGGGGGGTCAGCCTGACCCGTGCCTGCCAAGCCGCGTTGACTGCCGCTGAACAGAAGGTCGAAAAACTCTCCGTCCAGTCAGACGGGTCGGCCCGCCTGGAACCGCTCGACGACGCTGACGCCTGACATGGACGGAGCGAAGACACTGGCCCGCTATCAGGCGCGGGCTGAAGCCGCACTTGAGGCCAGACTGCCCAGCGCCGCGCAGGTCCCGACGAGGCTACACGAGGCCATACGCTACTCCACCCTCGGGGGCGGCAAGCGCATACGCCCCGCCCTCGTTTACGCCACCGGCGAACTGCTCGGCGTGCCCGCAGACGCGCTGGATGCGGCGGCCGCGGCGGTCGAGATGATCCACGCCTATTCGCTTATCCACGATGATCTCCCCGCCATGGACGATGACGACCTGCGACGGGGTCGACCCACCTGCCACAAAGCTTTTGACGAGGCTACGGCCATCCTGGCTGGCGACGCGCTGCAGGTGCTTGCGTTCGAAAGCCTCGCGGACGCTCCGACCGGCGCCGCTCAACGAATCGCCGCCGTACGGATCCTCGCCCATGCCTCCGGCACCCAGGGAATGGCCGGCGGCCAGGCCATCGACCTTGCCTCTGTCGGGAAGACTCTGAACGCCGACGAGATAGAACGGATGCACGCCTACAAGACGGGCGCCCTCCTGAAGGCCAGCGTGCAACTGGCGGTGGCGCTGGCCGACCAGCAAGGCAGCGAAACGGCGGGCCTGCTCGACCGTTACGCCGACGCCATCGGCCTCGCGTTTCAGATTGTGGACGATCTGCTCGACATCGAGGGCGACCCGGCCCTCCTCGGCAAGACAGTCGGCGCAGACCTTGCGCGCGCCAAACCGACCTATCCCGCCGCGGTCGGCCTCGACGCGTCGCGCACCCGGGCGCGTGAACTCATGTCCGAGGCTGACGGCGCGCTCGGACCTTTTGGCGCCTCTGCGGATACCCTGCGCTGGCTGGGCGAATACATCGTGCAGCGGCGTTACTGATTCGCAGGCCAAGCACCGGCTACGCTAGAATGGGCAATGCCCGGAACCGCGCATTACCCCCTCCTGGAATCGATCAGGAATCCGACAGACCTGCGGGCCTTGCCCGAGGCATCCCTGCCCGGGGTGGCGGCGGAGCTGCGCTCGTTCCTCATCAATACGGTCAGCCAGATGGGTGGCCATTTTGCCGCGGGGCTGGGTACGGTGGAACTGACCGTCGCCTTGCATTACGTCTTCGACACCCCCGACGACAAACTCGTATGGGACGTTGGGCATCAGGCGTACCCGCACAAGGTGCTGACCGGGCGCGGCGATCGCCTTGCTACGATCAAGCAGAAGGACGGACTCGCTCCGTTCCCCAGCCGTAGCGAAAGCGAATATGACACCTTCGGGGTCGGCCATTCGTCGACCTCGGTGTCTGCAGCCCTCGGAATGGCGCTGGCCGACCGACTGAAGGGCGGACACAGGGCTCATGTGGCGGTCATCGGTGATGGCGCCATGACCGCAGGCCTTGCCTTTGAAGCACTGAACCACGCGGGCTCGCTGGATGCGAACCTCCTTGTGGTCCTGAACGACAACGACATGTCGATCTCAGAAAACGTCGGCGCGCTGTCCAACTATTTTGCGCGCGTACTGGCAGGCCGCCTCTATCAGGGCATCCGCGAGGGCGGCAAGCGCGTTCTGCGGCGGATTCCGGCCGCCTGGGAGTTCGCGCGACGGTCGGAAGAGCATCTGAAGGGGATGGTCCTGCCCGGCACCATGTTCGAGGAAATGGGACTTAACTACATAGGCCCCGTTGACGGACACGACGTCGTCGGACTCGTGCGCACTCTCAAACTCGTGCGACAGGCGCGCGGACCACAGTTCCTGCACGTCGTGACCAAGAAGGGCAAGGGCTATGCGCCGGCCGAAGCCGACCCGATCAAGTGGCATGGTCCGGGACCGTTTGACCCCCTGAAGGGCGAGATCCGCAAGGAACAGCCCACCGGTCCGAGCTATACGCAGGTCTTTGGCCAGTGGCTGTGTGACGCGGCCTCCGCAGACCCGGCGATCGTTGCCATCACCCCTGCCATGCGGGAAGGCTCGGGACTCGTGGAGTATTCAAGGCGCTTTGCCGCGCGCTATTACGACGTCGGCATCGCGGAACAGCACGCGGTCACGCTGGCGGCAGGCCTCGCGTGCGAGGGCCTGAAGCCGGTGGTGGCGATCTACTCGTCTTTCCTGCAGCGCGGTTATGACCAACTGATCCACGACGTCGCACTGCAGAACCTGCCGGTGACCTTCGCGCTGGACCGGGCGGGCCTCGTCGGTGGCGACGGCGCCACCCACCAGGGCATTTTTGACCTCGCCTATCTGAGGTGCATCCCTAATTTGGTCGTGATGGTCCCGGCCGACGAGAACGAATGCCGTCAAATGCTGCAGACGGCCGTGGAATCCGGCCGGCCGGCGGCCGTGCGCTACCCCCGTGGGACTGGACCGGGAGCCGAAATTGTACAAGAATTGTCCACCCTGCCGATCGGCAAGGGTGTGATCCTCCGTGAAGGCCACTCGGGACTCGTCATCTTCGCCTTCGGGCCGATGGTGAGCCTCCTTCGGAGCGTGGCCGAAGAGCGGGACGCCACCCTCGTCAATCTGCGCTTCGTCAAACCGCTGGATGTCGAACTCGTGCTGGACCTTACCCACCGTCATCGTCTGATCGTCACGGCCGAAGAGAATGTACTCGACGGTGGCGCCGGATCCGCCGTACTCGAGGCGCTTGCGGATGCCGGCCTGCACCGGCCGGTTCTGCGGCTCGGAATCGACGACCGGTTCATTGAGCACGGTTCGAGGCAGGACAATCTGTGCGCCGCTGGACTGGACAGCGCCACCATGCGGGCCCGAATCGAAACTTTCCAGGCGACGCACGCCTGATCAATGAGCGTTATCGCCAACTTCTCCGTCTGAGGATTGCTTCATGGACAGCCCCGTCTCCACCTCTGCGCCGATCGAAGACGTGCAGAGCCGCGCCGATGAGCGTCGCATCGCCATCGACAAGGTCGGCATCAAGGACATCTACCATCCGGTTCGGGTCAAGGACCGCTCCGGCGGCGACCAGCAGACGATCGCCAACTTCAACATGTATGTGTACCTGCCCCACAACTTCAAGGGCACGCACATGTCGCGCTTTGTGGAAATCCTTCACCTCAACGAGCGCGAACTGTCGGTCGACTCTTTCCGCGACATGCTTGCGGAAATGGTGAAGCGTCTGGATGCGGAGAAGGGCCATATCGAAATGGCCTTCCCCTATTTCGTCATGAAGTCGGCCCCGGTTTCCGGGGTCAAGAGCCTGCTCGACTACCGGGCCACCCTGATCGGCGAAATTTCCAACGGCGGCACCGAAATCTGGGTCAAGGTGGTGGTGCCCGTGACGAGTCTGTGTCCGTGCTCGAAGAAGATCTCCGACTACGGCGCGCACAACCAACGCTCGCACGTCACCATCACCGCCCGCATCGAGGGTCACGTGTGGATCGAGGAACTGATCGACATCGCCGAACAGGAGGCCTCCTGCGAGGTCTTCGGCATCCTGAAGCGTCCGGACGAGAAGTGGGTCACCGAGCGCGCCTACGACAACCCGAAATTCGTCGAGGATCTGGTGCGTGACGTCGCAGTCCGCCTCAACGCCGAGCCCCGGATCCGCGCCTACACGGTCGAGAGCGAGAACTTCGAGTCCATCCACAATCACTCCGCCTACGCCCTGATCGAGCGGAACAAGGATCTGGCCTGACCCTGCATTGAGCCGGCGAACGGACTTCGCCGGGCCGATGCCCGACGTCGGTCGATGCGCTACCATCGGCTGTGCACCTCGGTTCGGGAAAAATAAGGGGGAGCGGCATGTCGATCATCGCGCCGGACGACGTCCTAGGTATGACGGCGATCCTGTTCGTTCTGGCCTGGCTGGGCTTTCTGGTCGATGGATCCCGTTTCGGCCGTGCCGTCCCAGGCGTCGTGGTCATACTCTGCGCCGGTCTGGCGCTGTCGAACCTCGGGATCGCGCCGTTTGAATCGACCGCCGGTGGCTTCATCGGTCGCCATGTCGTCGCCGCGGCCATACCGCTATTGATGATCAAGGCGGATTTCCGCCGCATCTTTCTCGAAAGCGGGCGCGTCATGATCTCCTTCGCAGTCGCGTGCGTCGGCGTGGTCAGCGGCGTGCTCTGCGGATACCTGCTTTTCGCCCCCTGGCATCCCGGCGCCAAGGTGGCCGGGTTTTACGCCGGCGCCTTCATCGGCGGCACGATCAGCATGGTCGCCGTCGGCAACGCGGTCGGCATGACCCCAGCGGAAATCTCCTCGGCCACCGGCGCCAGCATGATCCCCAGCGTCTGCGGACTGATGGCTCTCGTGTCGTTGCCCAAAATTCCGCTCGTGCGCAGCTGGCTGCGTGACCGCTCCGCAGAGTCTGCCGGGGCGCAGAGCATGGACCTGCCAGGCGTCACGGTCGTCGAACTGCGACCAACGCATGTGGCGGGGGGGCTGGCGCTCGCGGTTTCAATCACCTTTATCGCGCACCTGGTCGGTCAGTGGGTCGGG
>CAXBRZ010000060.1:0-10769 GCA_963978075.1 uncultured bacterium
GAAAGCGTCCACGGCTGTGGATGGCCTTCATGAGCGGCACGACCTCACGAACGAAGCGACCTGCCGAGTACGGCTCTTCCGGCTCACAGACGTCGACCAGATGATGAGGAACTTCACGCAGCACGGATTTGGATGGCTTGGCACTGCCCACATCAAGACCGCGATAAACCATCGTCGAGTCCACGCTGACGATCTCGACCGGAAGGCGCGCGGCCAGTTCAAGCGCAGCATCCGTCTTGCCAGCACCTGTCGGACCCATCAGGAGTATGGCCGACGTCACTCAACGCCCCCGCAGGAACAGGCGATCAAGGTCCTCCAGCGACAGCCGCACCCAGGTAGGGCGGCCGTGATTGCATTGATCCGCGCGGTCGGTCTTTTCCATCTCGCGCAACAGTGCATTCATCTCCGCGAGGGTGAGCCTGCGGTGCGCCCGCACGGCGGCATGGCAGGCCATCGTCGCCAGCGCACGCTCGCGGTAGACCTCAAGCGCCAGCGTGGCACCATGTTCCGACAATTCGTGGATCGCATCTCGTACAAGACCGCCGAGGTCACGCGTCCCCAGAGCCACGGGAACTTCGCGCACCGCGATGCGGTGAGGACCGACGCGGTCGATCACCACGCCGAGTTGCGCCAACCCTTCCGCCTGTTCAAGCGCCTGGTCCGCTTCGCTTTCGGATAGGTCGACCGTCTGGGGCACCAGCAGCGTTTGCCGCGCTGGCCCGCCTGACAAGAGCGCCGCCTTCATCTGCTCGTAAATGACGCGCTCATGGGCGGCATGCATGTCGACCAGTGCCAGTCCCTCGGCCGTCTCGCTGACAATGTAGATGCCGTGCAACTGCCCCACGGCATAGCCCAGTGGCGGAATCGTAGCCGCAGCCGCGTCGGCAACCGCAGGTGTTTCGGCAGCAGTGGGCGCCGATTCCTGTCCTGCGAATTGACGCCAGTCCAGCTGACCGCCGACCGCACGGCTCTCGCTCAGCCACATCGCCGACTGATAGCGGGGAGAAAACGCGCCTTCGGACTGCGTAGGCATCGAGGCCCCGGTCAGGGAAAGCGCGGCAATGGGGCCCGGGACGGCTGACGATGGACGGGTGTCGGCCAAAGCCGTCTCGACGGTACGGCGCACAAAATCGTGCACGGTGCGTGAATCACGGAAACGCACTTCCAGTTTCTGCGGATGCGCATTGGCATCGACCCGCGCCGGATCCAGATCCAGCGTGAGCACGTACGCCGGATGACGGCCGTGAAAGAGGACGTCGCGGTAGCCCTGACGCACGGCACTGGCGAGGAACTTGTCGCGCACGCTGCGACCGTTGACCACAACGTATTGCTCGTCAGGCTGGGCCCGGTTGTAGGTGGGCAACCCGACCCAGCCACGCAGCGTCAGCCCCACCGCCGAGTGCTCCACATACACCGACTGCGCGACGAACTCGGCACCCAGCAATGCGGCGAGGCGACGTTCCTCGCCTGCGCGATCATGTGCCGCCTCGACGGCAAAGACACGTCGCCCGTTGTGGGTCAGCAGGAATGCCACCATCGGGCGAGCAAGCGCGATCCGCAGCAAGGATTTCTCGAGGTGCTGGAATTCCGTCGCGGGACTGCGCAGGAATTTGCGCCGCGCCGGCACATTGAAGAAGAGGTCCCGTACCTCGACGGTGGTACCCGGCGGATGCGGCGCCGGCCGTGACGTACTCAGGTGACCACCATCGGCGGCAATTTCCATCGCATGGGTAGCCTCGCCATGGCGCGAAGCGATGCGCAGCCGGGCCACCGAAGCGATGGACGGCAGCGCTTCGCCGCGGAAGCCAAGGCTAACGACGTGTTCAAGGTCCTCGAGGCTGGCAATCTTGCTGGTGGCGTGCCGCTCCAGGGCTAGCGGCAATTCGTCGGCAGGGATGCCGCTGCCGTCATCGCGAACGGAGACGAGGCCGATGCCGCCTTCCTCGACGCTCACTTCGATGCGGCGGGCACCCGCGTCCAGCGCGTTCTCCACCAGTTCCTTGGCCAAGGATGCCGGGCGCTCGATCACCTCGCCGGCAGCGATCTGGTTGACGAGATGCGATGGCAGCAGACGGATCGGCACTTGGCCTCCTTTGCGTGAGGCCGGCAGTGTATCAGCCGATATCAGTTCAGCGCGTGTGCGACTCGGGCGAGCGCTCGGAACCCAGCGCGGCCAACCGCGTTCCCGGCAGCGGAGAATCGCGGAAGTAGCCGCGGATACCACTCAGGATCGCTGCGGCCAGTTTCTGCTGGTAGCGCACGTCGCGCAGGCGCTTCTCCTCACCCGGATTGGTGATGTACGCCGTCTCGATGAGCATGGACGGAATATCCGGTGATTTCAGCACCACGAAGCCCGCCTGCTGCACGCGCGCCTTGCGGACGTCACCGACCGAGTTGAGTTCGGTGAGAACCTTTTCGGCCGCGACCATGCTGGCACTCATGGCCGCGGACTGCGACAGGTCAAGCAACACCGAGGCGAGCACGTTGTCCTTGTCGTCCAGCGAGACGCCCCCGACGAGGTCCGCCGCATTCTCTCGATCGGCCAGCCACTTGGCCGCCTCACTGCTGGCACCGCGCGCGGAAAGCACATACACGGAAGCTCCCGACACGCTGTGGTCAGGTACGGCATCGGCATGCACCGACACAAACAAATCCGCCTGTGCACGGCGCGCCCGGTGGATACGCTCGCGCAGCGGCACAAAACGGTCATCCGGTCGCGTCAGCACTGCCCGCATGCCAGGCTCGGCGTTGATGCGTATGGACAGTTCCCGGGCAATCGCGAGCGTGACGTCTTTTTCATGAGTGCCGTCCGGACCCGAAGCGCCCGGATCCTCGCCGCCATGGCCGGCATCCACTGCAATCACCAACGTCCGCCCGTTCGGGCGGGCGGGCGATGACGCAGACCGCGCCGCAACCGGTCTTGCGGGCATCGACTCATTCGCTATGTGCTCAGGAGGCACCGGCGCGGGCACCGCCGCTGCTGCGGCCGAGGTCGCTGCCGGAGGCTCTTCCGGGCGACTGACCGTGACATCTGGCGGGTTCAGCAGTAGCGCGATGCGCCCGGCGGGCGCGTCCACCCGGTGGGCTGTCGTGGAGGGTTCCACTTCAAAGACGAGGCGTGTCGCGCCATCCCGCGGTCCGTAGCGCAGGTGCCGGACCAGGCCCGCTGCAGACGGCAGCGACGCTTGCTTGGGATCCATGACCGTCTGCCCGAGATCAAGCACCACGCGGTCAGGCTCTGCCAGGGTAAACAACGTCGCCGTCGGCTGCGGGCCGTCCAGCGCGACTTCGATTCGGGTACCCCCCGGCACCGCACTGACACTCACGCGCCGCACGGTGGAGGTCTCTGCGGCCTGAACGAGACCGGCCGAGATCACAGCGATGCCGACGAAGAGGCGGCAAAGGCGGGACTTGAACGACAGGGATTCCATAATGGAACCCTAATGCCGAAAGGGTAAAAAATCAATCCCGGTATGGACCTACGTCACAAACCTCATCTGATCTCGGCAGTCCAGGCCAAAAGAAGCGCCTCCCCGCGGGCTCCCTTCGCCAGCGCCTCGAGACGCCGTCCATGCCCCGAGTAGGTCAACGTCACTCGAAGGTCAGCCTGCCGTGCCTTCTCTGCGACCCTCTCGGGCCATTCGAGGAGCACCGACGCACCCGACTCGAGCAGGTCACGAAAGCCCAACGCGTCCAGCTCGTCATCGCCGCCGAGCCGGTAACAGTCCAAGTGGTGCACGGTCAGCGACGCAAAAGAGTAGCTCTCGATTAGGGTGTACGTCGGGCTGCGGACCGCGCCCGAGTACCCGAGCGCGCGTAGGGCGGCGCGCACCAACGTGGTCTTGCCAGCCCCGAGGTCACCGGCAAGCGTGACGAATGCCGGGTGCGCCACCAGGGCTCGGCCCAGCGCGGCCCCCACCTCAAGCGTAGCCGACTCGTCGGGAAGATCCATCGTCAGGGCCATGGGTTGACCGCCATGCGCAGGGTTGGGAAAAGGTCCGACGCGAGCATCCCCCGCTCCATGGCATATGCCGAAGCATATGCCGCCGAATCTCCTGCCTGACCATGAACTTGCACGGCCACCGCCGCCACTTCCACAAGGTCCGCTCCCCCCCGTTGCTGCCCCAACAGTCCGGCGATGACCCCGGTCAGCACGTCCCCCATGCCCGCCGCAGCCATACCGGGATTGCCCGCGAGGCAAACCGAGGGCACCGCGCACCCTGGGCCACTGACGAGCGTTCTGGCCCCCTTGAGGGCCACGACGGCCTGATATTTGTCGACCAATGCCAACAATGCCCGACGGCGATCCGCCTGCACCTCGCCCGCCGTCCAACCCAGCAGTCGTGCGGCTTCGCCCGGGTGTGGCGTCAGGATCCAGTCGCCCCGAACCGTGGGTGAGAGGGCCAATAGGTTGAGGCCGTCCGCATCAAGGACGAGAGGCTTTGCAACGAGCGCAACCCCTTCGAAGAGTCCTTGCGCCCATTCGGTCTGACCAAGTCCCGGACCGAGCGCAACGACATCCGCGCTGGCCAAGAGATCTTCGATATCGGCCGGTCGGTCGACCGGGCGACACATAAGTTCCGGGCAGGCCATGGAGACTGACGCCGCGTGGGACGGATGCGTGGCCACCGTCACGCGCCCCGCCCCGACCCGCAGCGCCGCCTCGCCAGCGAGCCGGACCGCACCCGGCATCCCCGGTCCACCGCCGATCACAAGGACATGGCCATGGTCACCCTTGTGTGCGGTTCGTGACCGTACCGGTAGCAGCGCTTTCACGCGCGAGCGTCCCACGGGGCGCAGGCACGGAGGGGCCGACCGGAAGGCTTCCGGCGGAATACCCAGCGACACACAGCTGAGCCGACCGACCTGATCCGGTCCTTGCCCCAGATGAAAACCCGCTTTTTGCGCCACAAAGGTGACGGTTTCAGTCGCTCTCACGGCCAGCGGCCTGACGTGTCCGGTCTGCGTGTCGAGTCCCGAAGGCGTATCGGCCGAGAGTATCGGAGAACCGCATGCATTCATCCACCGGATCGCTTCTAGAGCAACGCCGTGCAGGTCGCGCGTAAGACCGGTCCCGAAAAGCGCATCCACCACCACGTCACCCGCCGGTGACGGAGGATTCGGCGCCTCACCAATCTCGCCACCGGCCGCACGGTAATCCGCGCAGGCTTCTGCGGCATCACCCGCCAAGGGGAGGCCTAGCGGCGCCCACACGCGCACGGCAAGCCCCCGGGCCCGCAGCAGCGCAGCCACCACGTACCCGTCTCCGCCGTTGTTGCCGGGGCCGGCCACCACGATAACGGTACGCGCATGCGGCCAGACGCTAGTCAGTCGGTCCAAAAGACCTTGCCCAGCGCGCTGCATGAGCGTTCTGCCGGTCAGGCCGAACTGCCGAATGGCGCACGCGTCCACCGCGCGAACCTCGGCAGTGCCCAGAATCGGGAGGTCTAAGGCATCCATCGAATGATTATCCCCCATGCAGGCGTCCTATACTGCGCCGCCATGGAATTCTCCCCTGAGCGATTGACCCTGCTTGCGGCGGACATCCGCCGGTTGGCGCTGGATCTCGGATTTGATGCCGTCGGGATCACGGGCATCGACCTTGCCGAGGATGAGGAGCGTCTGGCGGCCTGGCTGGCCGCAGGCCATGCAGGCGAGATGCACTACATGGCACGGTTCGGACGACGTCGGGCGCGCCCGGCCGAGATCAAGCAAGGCACCCTGCGTGTTATTTCGGTACGTCGGGATTATTGGCCGTCGGCGGCCTATGACGCGGATGCAGTGCTGGCGGATCCGACCCTCGGATACGTCTCCCGCTACGCGCTAGGGCGAGACTATCACCGGCTCATGCGCAACAAACTCCAGCAATTGGCCGATTCGATCGAAGCGCAGACCGGACCGTTCGGACATCGAGTTTTCGTCGACACCGGACCCGTCATGGAGAAGCCTTTGGCACGCAATGCAGGCTTAGGCTGGATCGGCAAGCACACCAATCTGATCCACTCGAAGGCAGGTTCGTTTTTCTTTCTCGGTGAACTCTACATCGCGTTGCCATTACCCACGGACGCGCGATCTGGCGAACATTGCGGCAGCTGCACCGCCTGCCTTCCGGCCTGCCCCACCGGCGCGATCGTTGCTCCGTACCAACTGGATGCACGTCGCTGCATCTCGTATCTGACGATCGAGCTTGAGGGCAGTATCCCGGAGGAACTACGCCCACTCATGGGCAACCGCATTTACGGGTGTGATGACTGTCAACTCGTCTGCCCGTGGAACAAGTTCGCCAGACCACCTGAATCCGAGGCATTCGAACCGCGCAATGGACTCGATGCGGCAAGACTGGTCGATCTTTTTGCCTGGACCGAGGACGAATTTGACGCGCGCCTCCAAGGCAGTGCGATCCGTCGTATCGGCCATCACCGCTGGCTGCGCAATATCGCCGTGGCGCTCGGGAATGCCCCAACGGATGAGGCGACCGTCAATGCGCTCTTGAGCCGCATTGACCATCCGTCAGCGCTGGTACGCGAGCATGTACGTTGGGCGCTGGCACGACATGCCAGCAGCATCAGCCCCTGAAAGGGTTGAAATAGTGGCGACCACGCCGCGGCCGCTTCACTTCGGCCTCGAGCTGGGAAAAATGCTGCTCGTTGCTCAGAAAATCAACATCTGCGGCATTGACGATCAACAGTGGTGAGTCCACATACTGGTGGAAGAAACGCGTATACGCGTCGACCAAGCGTTCCAGATAAGCACGTTCCATCGCCTGCTCGTAGCGGATACCGCGTCGGGCAATTCGGTCCATGAGCACGTCGACCGGCGCCTGCAGATAGACCACGAGATCCGGCTTCGGCGCATCGATGGCCAGACGCTCGTACACCTGCTCATAGAGATCATATTCCTCGTCATCCAGCGTTACCCGTGCGAACAGGCGATCCTTTTCAAGCAGAAAATCGGACACTCGGACAGGAGAGAAAAGATCGCTCTGACGCAGTTGCTGCAATTGCCGGGAACGCTGGAAGAGGAAGAACAACTGGGCCGGCAGCGCCCCCGTCCGAGGGCTGCGGTAAAAGCGCTCCAGAAATGGATTGTCTTCTGCGTGCTCGAGCACGAGGCTCGCGCCCATCAACGGCGCCAGTTTCTGCGCAAGGCTGGTCTTGCCAACGCCGATCGGGCCCTCGATGACGACGTAGCGGTAGCCGGCAGTGGGGTTCGACGTCGCGCTCATACGGGGTGCTCGCTCTCCTCGGGAACCGTACCGGACCCATCCACCCGGGCTGCCAGATCCCTGACCCGACCGCGCCCGGGAATCGACTCGTCCGGAACCAGATCATTCAGAGGATACAGAACGAAAGCCCGCTCGTGCAGACGCGGGTGGGGAAGCGTGAGTTCGGGCGTCTCAAGCACAAGATCGCCGTAGGTCAGCAGGTCAAGATCGATCGAACGTGGCCCATAACGCTCCGCTGGCGGCACCTTGCCAAGCCGGCGTTCCAGCCCCTGCAGTGCGCGCAGGAGGTCCCAAACCGGCAAGGCCGTTTCCAGCAAGGCCGCGGAATTGAGGTAACGGGGCTGGCCAGGCGGACCCCATGGCTCTGACCAGTAACGGGGCGCCACGCCCCGCAACGCAGAGTCGGGCAACTCCGACAGGCCCGCCACCGCGGCGGCAATCTGTCGAGGAGGGTCCATGAGGTTGCTTCCTAGACCGACAAGTGCCCGGACCGCAACACCCGTCATGGTCAGTCGCCGCCGCCCGATCCACCACCACCACGACCGCGCCGTCTGCGGCGGCGCCGGCGTGGACGATCGTCGCCCTCGCCTGCTGGCAATGCCTCGCCTTCCTCGGCCGCGGGCCGGGCCGGACGCGGCACGGCCGCGACCATGGCGACCCGTCCGTCGTGATCCAGCGTCTGGATGTCGGTCCACCACTGTGCGATTTCGCCGGACACGAGACCTGCATCTGCCCTCAGCAGCATGAAATCGTATGCCGCGCGAAAACGGGGATGACTCAGCAGTGCCAACGTACGGCGGCCATCGCGGCGCTCGAACCTCGGCTGCAGCAACAGCAGTTCCTTCAAGGGGAGCGTGAATCGCTTGGGAACAGCAACCCTGCGAATAAGCCCCTGCAAAACTTCGTCGATCGACTCGGACCACGCAAAAGACTCGGGAGCTCCGGCATCGACACGCGCCTGCGTGGCCCGCAACATCGGGCCGTACAGCAGAACGGCATACAAGAATGTGGGCGTGACCGACTTATCCGCGTGTACCCGTGCATCCGTACCTTCGAGCCCGAGATGAAGCAGACGGGCTGCCGGGCCATCAGGTTCGCACTGCAGTTCCCGCGCCGTGTGCGGCAGCAGATGCGGCAGAAGACCAAAGGCCACCAGGCGATCCAGGGATGCGACCGCGTGCCCGCTCAGAAAGAGTTTGGAGCATTCATCAAAAAGGCGCGCTGCTGGGACGCCCTCGAGAAGGTCCGCCAGTTCGCGCATCGGCTCGAGCGTCTCGTCATGCACCGTGAAGCCGAGCTTGGCGGCGAAACGCGCCGCACGCAGCATACGCACCGGGTCTTCCCGATACCGCTGCTCCGGATCGCCAATCAGGCGCAGTGAGCGCGCCTGCACATCTGCGACGCCTTCGGTGTAGTCCCAGATGCTGAAATCGGCGATGTTGTAGTACAGGGAATTCGCCGTGAAATCGCGGCGCCAGACGTCACCGTCTATAGAGCCATACACGTTGTCGCGCAGCAGGCGTCCGCTATTGTCCTGCACTCGGTTATCGTCAATTTCGCGGTGATCTTCGTCATCCACTTCATCGGGCGCAGACGCAGCACGAAAGGTGGCGACTTCAATGATCTCGTCACCAAAATGCACGTGCGCCAGTCGGAAACGTCGACCGATCAGACGGCAATTGCGGAACACTCGCCGCACTTCTTCCGGTAGCGCATCCGTAGCAACGTCAAAATCCTTCGGATGTTTGCCAAGAAGAAGGTCCCGAACGGCTCCTCCCACCAGAAAGGCCTGGTAGCCCGCATCTTTCAGCCGATATAGAACCTTGAGGGCCGCCGGCGAAATGTCGGCACGGGAAATGTTGTGCTGCGCCCGTGACAGGATGACCGGCGAATCCGAAGACGGATGCGAACTGTCGCGGCGGGAGTCGGAGGTGCTCAGGGCAGATTCTCTTGTCGTTTCAGTGATGTGTCGTATAATAGCAGGCTAACGTGTCGCCGCCTCACACGGCACGTTTCCGGTTGCTCCCATCGTCTAGAGGCCCAGGACACAGCCCTCTCAAGGCTGGTACGAGGGTTCGAATCCCTCTGGGAGCGCCAAATTCTCATTGTATTTCATAGACATGTAACGAGTCTTCTCTCGTCCTGTGTTTCTTGCACCACCGTTTGTGAAATTCCGGCAGACGCCCGCCAGCCTCTCCCCTGCTTCACCCAATGAGCACACCAGCGGCACTCGCTCCAGTCAGACGAGTGGTCGCTTCCGACATTAGAGTGCGTACGGACCAAGGGCCATGAATTCCTGACAGGATCCAAACCGCCTTCATTGTAGACTGCGATGCACGCGGTGATTTCCATCCGATGCCAGACGCCGTGGTTTGGCCATCGTGTCGATACCGTACGCGGGGAGACCGGATACACAATGACTCCAACAGCAGGAATCATCGACTGGGACAGCGGTCTGATGTTCGTGGGTGACAACGCGGATCTCTATCAGCGGATGCTGCGAAAATTCCTCGACACATATCCAGGCGTCGCGCTGGAGATCGCGACTTACCTTTCGGCGGGCGACAACGCAAGTGCCCAGCGCTCGGCACACTCCATCAAGGGAACTGCCGCAACGTTGGGCATGAACATTCTGAGTGCCGCCGCAGCGTCCCTCGAGGAGTCCCTACGCAGCCATTTGCCTGCCGAGGAGTCACGAGAACGCCTCGACCTATTTGCCCAAAGCCTTGACCTGACACTGCAGGCCATACGCGGACGACTCGGAGACTCCGTGCAGGCCTGATCCCGCCCCATTGCCAATCTGGCCTATAGGACTAGACTAAGGCTGAAACTACGAGGTCGCCCGAAGCCGGGTGTTCCCTTTGGTTCAGGGGGTACGCGATCCATGTTCAAAACGCTAAGCCGGTTCCGGCTCGTAGCTTGGCTGTTCGTTTTTTATATTGCGCTGGGCACCTCACTACGCCTGTGGCTCTGGTTTGCTTTCGGGTCGCAAGCGGGTGTGGCCGCACCTCAACTGGCAATCGTTTTGCCAACGGGTCTCCTCAATGACCTGATCGAAGCGACATACCTGTTCGCACCTTTGAGTCTGTATACGGCGCTATTGAGCGACGCACAGTACTCAAGCCGATGGAACCGTCGATTGCTTTCAATCGGCCTGGCGCTGACCGTACTCGTCCTTCTGTATCTCGTTCCGGTTGAATACTACTTTTTCGAGGAGTTTGATTCCCGCTTCAACATCGTCGCCACGGATTACCTCATCTTCCCTCACGAGGTATTCAACGACATTTGGACCGCCTATCCGGTCGGACGGACGTTCTCCATGGTGGCTGCTGCGACGGTGGCCATACTCTGGCTGGCGAGAAAGATCATCCCTGACTCCCAGGCTCAACCGAGTGACGTGCGCCAGCGCCGGTGGGTAGGAGCCGTGCACATGGCGGTACTGGCCTTGCTCGTGAGCGTTGTGCATACCGGCTCTCTCAGCACTGGAAATGACCGGGTTGCCAACCAGCTCGCAATCAACGGACATTCCCAATTCTTCGAGGCA
>CAXBRZ010000061.1:0-10760 GCA_963978075.1 uncultured bacterium
TAGGTGACGATGATGCCGGCCACGATGACGAGTGTCGGCAGCGCGGTCGACTCGAGAGACACCGCGAGGCCCTGAATCACGTTGGTGCCGTGGCCGGTAACCGACGCCTGGCTGATGGAGTTGACCGGGCGCTTGTTGACGCCGGTGTAGTACTCCGTGATCCAGACGATGAGGCCCGTCACTGCAAGGCCGACGAGGCCGCAATTGAAGAGCGCCTGGCCCGTGATGGGTTGGCCGGCTGCGGTGCCGACGACACCCCAGCTGCCCAGGACGTACTGCGTGGCGATGTAGAGGCCGGCCACCGACAGGATCGCCGAGGCGATGAAGCCCCGGTAGAGCGCGCCCATGATCGAGTTGTTGGCGCCGAGCTTGACGAAGAACACGCCCGCGATCGAGGTGACGATGCAGGTGGCGCAGATCGCCAGCGGATAGAGCATCGCGGCCGCGAGCTTGCCGGCGTCGGCGGCGAAGAAGATCGAGCCGAGCACCATCGTGGCGACGACCGTCACCGCGTAGGTCTCGAACAGGTCGGCCGCCATGCCGGCGCAGTCGCCGACGTTGTCACCGACGTTGTCGGCGATCACGGCCGGGTTGCGCGGGTCATCCTCGGGGATGTTGGCCTCCACCTTGCCGACGAGGTCGGCGCCGACGTCAGCGCCCTTGGTGAAGATGCCGCCGCCCAGACGGGCGAAGATCGAGATAAGCGAACCGCCGAACGCGAGACCGATCAGCGAGTGCAGCGCGGTTTCCTCGCTGCCGGTGGTCTTCAGCATCAGACCGTAGTAGGTCGCCACGCCGAGCAGGCCGAGGCCGACGACCAGCATGCCGGTGATCGCACCGCCACGGAAGGCTACCTGCAGGGCGTTGTTGAGACCCACGCTGGCTGCCTGCGCCGTGCGCACGTTGGCACGTACCGAGACGTTCATGCCGATGTAGCCCGCGACACCGGACAGGATCGCGCCGACCGCGAAGCCACCGGCGGTCGCCCAGTCGAGCGCACGACCGAGCACCGCCAGCAGTACGACGCCGGCAACGGCAATCGTCGAATACTGCCGGTTGAGGTAGGCGGCCGCACCGGCCTGGATCGCCGCAGCAATTTCCTGCATCCGCTCGTTGCCCGCTGATTGCGCAACGATCCATCGAGTCATGAGCAGGCCATAAATGATGGCCACGACGCCCGCGCCGATCGCGAGCGATAGAGCATTGACGCTCAGCATGCGTGTCTCCCCGGTCTGTTTTTGAAAGTAAAAAGCGCCCGCCCCTTCTGAGCAGGCCAGCGAACTCCAGGGTGGATTCCTTCCAACCTCATGATTTCTCTGGATATTCGCACAGAAAGGCGTATCAGCCGTGAATTATACCTTGAAGTCGGTCTTTAGCTTGCGCCGAACGGGGGCATTGCGCAGTTTGACGTAGTCCGGCAGCCCGTTCTTGAACGGGGGATAGTCCTCTCCGGCAATCAGGGGCTCAAGGTACCTGCGACAGGCCGCCGTGATGCCGAACCCGTCAGCCGTGACGAAATTGCGGGGCACCTTTTTTTCGACATTCGCGACGGCCTCGATGGGCGCAGAGCGGATTTCCCATCGGTATGGGCGCGACGCCTTGCGCACAATGACGGGAAGGACTGCGTTCTGGCCTTTGACCGCATATTCGACGGCAGCCTTGCCGACCGCATAGGCCTGATCAACGTCCGTCTTCGAGGCGATGTGGCGTGCGGCACGTTGCAGATAGTCCGCTACGGCCCAGTGATACTTGTAACCCAGTCCTTCCTTCACGATCCGGGCGATTTCAGGGGCTGCGCCTCCCAGCTGCGTATGGCCGAAGGCGTCTTTGGTGCCGGCGTCAGCCAGGAACTTGCCGTGGGCGTCTTTAACGCCCTCCGAGACAACCACCACGCAGTATCCCGATGCCGCCACACTGGCCTTCACCTTGGCGAGGAATTTGTCGCGGTCAAAGGTGATTTCAGGGAAAAGGATGATGTGCGGCGCGTCTTTCGGGCCTTTGCCCGCAAGCCCTGCTGCTGCTGCGATCCAGCCGGCATGGCGGCCCATGACCTCAAGGATGAACACTTTGGTGGATGTGCGCGCCATGGACGCCACGTCCAGTGCGGCTTCGCGGGTCGAAACGGCCACGTATTTGGCGACCGAGCCGAATCCGGGGCAGCAGTCGGTGATGGGCAGGTCATTGTCGACCGTCTTGGGCACGCCGACGCATACGACGGGATACCCCATGTCGGCGCCGATCTTGGACACTTTGTGGGCGGTATCCATGGAGTCGTTGCCTCCATTGTAGAAAAAGTAGCCGATGTCATGCGCCTTGAAGACTTCGATCAGCCGTTCGTACTTGGCGCGGTCCTGGTCAATGTTCTTGAGTTTGTAGCGCGCGGATCCGAATGCACCTGACGGGGTATGGCGCAGCGCCCGGATGGCGGCGGCGGACTCTTTGCCCGTGTCGATCAGGTCTTCCGTCAGCGCGCCCACAATGCCGTGGCGACCGGCATACAACTTGCCGATGTGCTTCTTGTGCTTGCGGCAGGCATCGATCACGCCGGCGGCGGAGGCGTTGATCACTGCGGTCACGCCGCCTGACTGGGCATAGAACGCGTTGCGGCGGCGCGGGGTCGGCTTCGGCATGGAGCAGCTCCGGAGTTTGGATGGGCGCAAGGATAACCGCTCGGCGGCGGCGGGCAATGCCCGGATTGACCTTAAGGGCGTGGTCGGGGCAGCATTGCCGCCGTCGGTGACGGCGCGGGGGCCCTCCGGGGAGCGTCGAATGCCCTTCATTCAGAGTACAGATACCATGCGCATCGTCCTTTTGGGTGCTCCAGGTTCCGGCAAGGGGACCCAGGCCCAACGTCTGATCAACCGCTACCAGGTTCCGCAGATTTCGACCGGGGACCTGCTGCGGGCTGCGGTCGCCGCCGGGTCGCCGCTTGGATTGCACGCGAAGGCAACGATGGATGCCGGCAGGCTCGTCGACGACGCGACGATGCTGGGCATCATTCGGGAGCGGCTTGCGGCACCCGATTGCGCCAAAGGGTTCATTCTGGACGGATTTCCGCGCACCATCCCCCAGGCGGACGCGCTCGGCGCGCTGCTGAAGGATCTGGGCTGTCCCCTTGAATCCGTTGTCCTGATGGAAGTCGATTCGGAGCAGTTGTTCCGACGCCTGACCGGACGGCGGACCTGTAGGACCTGCGGCGCCGTATTCAACGTCTACACCGCGCCCCCGTCGGTGCCGCCGCCCTGCGCGGGACGCTGTGAAGTGCCGGACCTTTTCCAGCGGCCGGATGACAGCGAGGCCACGATCGGCAAGCGGCTGGAAGTGTACTCGGCCCAGACGCGGCCGCTGGTCGACTACTACTCGGCGCAGGGCCTGTTGCGGCGCGTCGATGCGGAAGGTGACATTGACGCTGTCACGGCCCGGCTCGAGGCGGCGTTGGCAAATCAGGCGTGATCAGGAACCCAGCAGCGCGCTTAAGGGGCCTTCCAGCAGGCCGAGTCGCCAACCGGAAAAAACGGCTTCGATAGACTCGCCGCGCAGCAGCCGCTTCAGGTCACGCTGCGTGGCGAGGATTTCCGGCGCGATTCCGGTCGTGGCCGCCACCGTTTTGGCTGCCTCCGAGAGTTGTTTCTGGCGACTCCGCTCCTCAGGATCCGGCCGCCCTTCGGTCCGCTGTACAATCCCGTCGCTGGGAAGATCTGCCGCGTCAGCGAGTGCGGCAAGGAGAGAGTCTCCCAGTTTCTCCACCGCACCCGGGTGCATCACCTGCAGCTGCAACAACGCTCCCACGCTGTCCGGCTGGGTCCTCGCGATGGCTCGCGCCGCGTCGTCGGACATCACCCAACTGCGTGGCAGGTTACGCTGGATCGCCCGCGCTTCCCGCCAGGCGGTGAGAGCCCGCAGACGCAACTGTTCATCGACTGGGAGTGCCTCTATACCCTTGATTCTCTGCCATGCCTGCGCCGGATCGACCCGATAGAGCGAAGGGTCGCCGAGGGAGAGCGTTTCCTCTGCCAGCCAGCCCAGACGGCCGAGTTCAGCCAGCTTGCTTTCAAGCTTCTGCGCCAGCGGCAGCAGGTAACGCACGTCATCTGCGGCGTAATGCAGTTGGGCCTCCGTGAGCGGCCGACGCGTCCAGTCGGTCCGGGTCTGTCCCTTCTCGAGCGTCACCCCAAGCTCGCGAGCAACAAGGTCACCGTAGCCGATCTGGGCCGGGTAGCCGCAAAGCCCGGCGGCGATCTGGGTATCGAGGATGGGTAAGAGCGGAGTGCCCGTCCAGGGCAACAGGACTTCCACGTCCTGGCGGGCGGCATGCATCACCTTGCACTGCCCCGGACGGTGGATGACCCGAGCGATGTCTTCGCGCGATAGATCTGCCAAGGGATCCAGCAAGGCCACATCGGTCTCGTCCGCGACCTGAACGAGCGCGAGTTCGGCGTAGTAGGTCCGTTCGCGCAGAAATTCCGTATCCAGCGCGATCCTGGCGGCACCAGCCAGCCGGTCGGCGATGGCTACAAGAGCGGCTGGCTGGGTGATTGGCGTCGGGCTTGAGGTCACGGTGCAGGCGGCTCGGCGGTTAGAATGCCAAGATTATGCGGCCTGCCTGTGCCGGCCCCCAAACGGATTTCGATGCCTCACTGGATCGTGACGACCTTCAAGATGGTGCTCGGGCGCGCACAGCCCCGTGACTTGCAGGCTTCGCCGGTATTTGTACTGCAGGCGGCGGCCCTTTATCTGCTGGTCGGCATCGCCGAAGCCGCAGTTGTGCTGCATACGGAGCACTCCTGGGTACTTGGCGTGGTCGACCTGACCTATACGGTGGCAGCGACCCTGATGTGTCTTGGGCTGCGGCACCGGCTGCACCGGTCCGCGCAGACCCTGGTGGCAATGCTGGGGTGCGGCGCCTGGCTGACATTGCCCTCGCTGGTGGCTCATGTGGCCTTTGGCGGCGTGGGCGCCAACGGTGGTCCCTTGCCGTTGCCCATGATTGTCGAGATTCTGCTGGGTGCGGTTCTTGGCTGGTCCATACTGACGGTGGCGAGAATCCTGGGTGCCGCGATGGATGTCGAGTCGAGAACCGGTTGGACGGTCGCGCTCACGTTCATGCTGGTCGACTATCTGCTGTTGCTCGCACTGCCTGCGGAGTTCACGCGCTGATGCACGTACATATTCTGGGAATCTGCGGCACTTTCATGGGGGGCATCGCTGCGCTCGCGCGTGAAGCCGGGCATACGGTGACGGGGTCGGATGCGAACGTCTATCCGCCCATGAGTACGCAACTGGAGGCGTTGGGCATTGGCCTGACCGAAGGTTGGGATCCTGCCCAGTTGGACCCTGTGCCCGATGTGGTCATCGTCGGTAACGCAATGACCCGTGGCAATCCTGTGGTTGAAGCTGTGCTCGATCGGGGACTTTCCTACGTGTCGGGCCCTCAATGGCTCGCGGAACACGTCCTGCAGGATCGCTGGGTGCTTGCGGTGGCAGGAACGCACGGGAAGACCACGACGTCGTCCATGCTGGCCTGGATCCTTGAGTATGCGCAGCTGTCACCCGGATTTCTGATCGGTGGTGTGCCGGGCAACTTTCCGTTCTCGGCGCGCCAGGGCGCAGGTACTTTTTTCGTGGTGGAAGCCGACGAGTACGACACGGCTTTTTTCGACAAGCGCGCCAAATTCGTTCACTACCGGCCACGCACCGCAATTCTCAACAATCTCGAATTCGATCACGCTGACATCTATCCGGACATCGACGCCATTCGGCGCATGTTTCATCAATTGGTGAGAACGATTCCCGGGAGCGGGCGATTGATCGTCCGCGCGCCGGAGCCCGAATTGGACACCACGCTTGCGATGGGCGCATGGACGCCTGTCGAGCGGTTTGGGCGTAGCGCGGATGCTCCGTGGTGGGTCAAGGCCCAGTCTTCGGACTGGAGCCGATTCGACGTATGCGAAGGCGAGGGATCTGTCGGGTGCGTGCAGTGGGACCTGATCGGTGCGCACAATGCCGAAAATGCCCTCGCCGCGGTGCTGGCCGCGCGGCATGCCGGCGTACCCGTGGCGGTCTCCTGCGAAGCATTGGGTCAATTTCGAAATGCACGCCGCCGTCTCGAGCAGTTCGGCGTCGCCGGTGGCGTGACCCTGTACGATGACTTTGCCCATCATCCCACCGCGATCGCGTCCACGATCGAAGCCTTGCGTGGGCGGGTGGGTGCCGCGCGCATTCTCGCGGTGCTGGAACCCCGCTCCGCAACCATGAAGCGCGGCGTGCATCAGGCCACGCTGGCGCCGTCGCTGGCAGGTGCCGAACGCATCTACCTTTACGCACCGGCGGACCTCGGGTGGGACGCGGGTGCCGCCATGCAGCCGTTGGGCGAGCGGGTCGTCATCGACGATCGCATCGACAGTCTGGTGGAGAGTATCGCGGCACAGGTGAAGCCCGCAGACCATGTGCTCATCATGAGCAATGGCGGGTTCGGCGGACTGCACCAGAAATTGCTGCGCCGGATATCGGGTGAATCATGACGCGGCGGCTACCGCTCTTTCCGCTCTCGACGGTGCTCTTTCCCGAAGGGCCGCTCGCGTTACGCATCTTCGAGCCCCGCTATGTAGATATGGTCAGTCGCTGCATGCGCGACGGGTCTGGGTTTGCCGTTGTGTTGCTGCTGGAGGGTTCGGAGGCGGGTCAGCGAACGGTGAGTACTGCAGAGGTAGGCACCGAAGCGCGAATCGTTGATTTTGATCGACTTGAGGACGGGCTGCTGGGGCTGACGTGCGTCGGGCAGGAGAGAGTACGAATCGTATCGGCGTGGCGTGAAGCAGACGGCTTGAACATGGCGGAAGTCGAAGATCTGCCGGCGGAGACGGCGGCTGACATTCCGGGCGACTGTGCGCACCTGGCCTTGGCAGTCGAGCATCTGTACCCGACGCTCCCGTCCATCTACCCCCAGTGGGCGCCTGCCCGGTACAAGGATGCGCGCTGGGTCGGCAACCGGTTGGCCGAGCTTGCTCCTTTCGACGCCAATACGCGTCAGGAACTGCTGGAGATGAGCGACCCGCTTGCCCGATTGCGCACCCTGTCGCCTCTGGTGCAGCTGCGAGATTCAGACGAGTCCCACTGAATTGCTACGTAATCCGCAATAGCGCGCGTAACGGCCGTGATGCGAGTTTTGCCGCGGCCAGAAACAGAAGAATGAAAAAGGTCACAAGCCAGCCGGTGTAGCCGTCGTGATTGCTCAGAAGCCAGGCGTTGGCAGCGTCTTTTGGTAATTGGGTGATACCGATCGTGGTGCGCATCACGAGTACCCAGCCGCCATGCAGTCCGGCCGCAAACAACACGTTGCCCGTGGTGATCCGGGCCAAGCCTGTCAGCAGGCCAACACCGAAAAGGGCCAGAAACGCATCAATCAGGCGCTCCGGGTGCATGAAGTCGGCAAAAGTGCTTGTCAGCAGAAGCCACCCGCTCCAGGGTGTCACATCCTCGTGGGCAATCTTTACGTTGGCGAGAAAATGAAGGCTGGCAAACAGGATGGACACGGCGATCAGTCCCGGCCACGCGGAGCGGGAATCCCGGGTGGCCGCGCCCAGTATCAAGCCGCGAAACAGCGTCTCCTCGACGAGGCCCACCACCAGGCCTGAGCCGAGTCCCGCCTGAAGCGCTGTAAGCAGCATGGCGGCGTCAAGCGAGGAATCAAGTGATCGGGCCCCGAGGAGCACCATGCTCACCGACACACAAGACATCGTCAGAATGCCAAGGGCTGCACCAACGAGGTACTGGCGTGCCCCAAGGCCGGCTTGAGTCTGCCAACCCCACGCTTCACGCCCCTTCAACCGCAGTCGCTGCAGCACCAGGATGATGAAACCAAGGAGCACAAGGTCAAAAAGACGAGAGGCGATCTTGTCGAGGCGCCACTCCGGCTGCCATGGGTGGATCAGTTGATAAGCGGGATACGCCAACAGGGAGGCGATGAGGAGGGCGACCGCGATGGCGGCCAAAAAATGCCTGAAGGCTCGCATGCCACGCACCGTAACGGAGGCACTGGCGCGACGCAACCACGGCGAACGTGACCGTTGCTCGCGAGAGCGTACGGTAGTCGCTATAGTGCGTGGCAATCTCGGGGAGCCATAAGAATGGACGTCAAACTGCCGTCACTGGGGTCGTACCGGCCTTTGAAATTCGACGATCTGATTCGGGTCGGAAAGGCATTTGACGGGGGTTACGTCATGCCCTCACGCGCGCTCGAAGCGAGCCGCAGCGTGCTGAGTCTTGGGGTGAATGATGACTGGTCGTTCGAAGAAGCCGTGCTCAAGCGGCGTCCTGCCGCCCGCATCGTGTGTGTCGACGGTACCGTCAGCTTTGCCAAAATACTGAAGCGCACGCTGGAAAAGGCCGGGAACCTGCTGGGCTATCTGTTGCTCTTCAAGTGGCAGGAGGTGCGCCGGACGGCGCATTACGTTGCCACCAAGGCGGTGTCCTACCGGCGTTTTTTCCGGCAGCACGAGTTGCGGAAACTCATGGTGTCCTCGACCGTCGCGCCGGGCAATGTATCGCTCGAGGCACTGCTGGATGGCTATTCAGCCGCCGAGCGTCCGGTGCTCTTGAAGTGCGATATCGAAGGCGCCGAATTTGAGGTCCTGCCTGGACTGTCCCGTCATGCGGACGGGATTTCGGCGATCGTGCTCGAGTTCCACCGCCTTGATCTGAACTGGGCGGCGTTCGAGGCCTGCATGCAGGAACTCTCCGGTCCCTTCGCCATCGCCCACGTCCACGGCAACAACGCCAGCGGACTGATTCCAGGGACTACGGTGCCGGTGACGCTTGAGGTGAGCCTCATCAACCGCAATCTACTGACCGCACCCTTGGTTCTCAGCGAGGCTAACTACCCCTTGGCGGGCCTCGATATGCCCTGTACGCCCAAGCGGCCGGACCACCCGCTGCACTTTGACTGATCCCAACGGCAGCCCGAACCTTGAAGGTTGGGCCGCCTTTACCCGGGATTTTCAGCCCTTGCTCTGTGCGAAGGCGCTCTTCGCGGCGTCCAGAGTGGCGTCGATGATCTCGTCGCTGTGCGTGATCGAGATGAAGCCCGCTTCGAACGCCGAGGGCGCCAGATAGACGCCGGCTTTGAGCATGGCATGGAAGAAGCGTTTGAACGCTTCGACATCGCAGCGGGTGGCTTGGGCGTAACTGCTGACCGCAGGCGCGTCGGTGAAGAAAAAGCCGAACATGCCACAGACGTGGTTGGTGGCGAGCGGTACGCCGGCGTCCTTCGCCACCCGGCGCAGGCCTTCGACCAACTGGGTTGTGGCCGCGAGCAGACGGTCGTGAAAGCCCGGCGCCTGCAACGCGTTCAAGGTGGCGAGGCCGGCGGCCATCGCGACCGGATTGCCGGACAGGGTGCCGGCCTGATACACCGGCCCCAACGGCGAGATGTGTTCCATGATCGCGCGCTTGCCGCCAAAGGCACCGACCGGCATGCCGCCACCGACGATCTTGCCCAGCGTCGTCAGGTCCGGTTCGATGCCGTACAACGCTTGCGCGCCGCCCAGCGCAACCCGAAAGCCCGTCATCACTTCGTCGAAGATCAGGACCGCGCCGTGGCGCGTGCACTCTTCGCGCAAGGTCTCGAGAAAACCCGGGGCCGGCGGGATGCAGTTCATGTTGCCGGCGACCGGTTCGACAATCACACAGGCGATTTCGCTGCCGTGGCTGGAGAAAACCTCACGGACCTGGCCGATGTCGTTGTACCCGACGGTCAGGGTATTTTGCGCAAACGCCGCCGGGACACCCGGGGAGGTGGGGACTCCCAATGTCAGAAGTCCCGATCCTGCCTTGACGAGCAAGGAATCCGAATGCCCGTGATAGCAGCCCTCAAACTTGAGTATTTTGTCGCGACCGGTGTAGCCGCGGGCAAGTCGGATGGCGGACATGGTGGCTTCCGTGCCGGAACTCACCATCCGCACGAGCTCAATGGAGGGCACCAATTCGCAAATGAGTCGTGCCACCTGTGTTTCGATCGGTGTCGGCGCACCGAACGAGAGGCCGTGGGCGGCTGTTTCCTGCACCGCGCGTATGACCGCGGGATCGGCGTGGCCAAGTACGGCCGGCCCCCAGGATCCGACGTAGTCGATGTACCGGTCACCGTCGGCGGACCAGACATGCGGTCCGGCTGCACGCGTGAAAAACACGGGTTCCCCACCGACGCCGCGGAATGCTCTTACAGGGGAATTGACGCCGCCAGGAATGTAACGGCAGGCATCCTGAAACAGTTCGTGCGATGTGGTCACGGTATCCTCCAGTCGAGGCGCGCAGTGTACGGCGACACAAGGGCGCTGGGTACCGTGCAAACCGCGACACAGTCCTCAGGCCGGATCCAGCCACCGAAAGGTGCTCTGGACGTCGCCGTCGGCCGCAAGGGTCAGCACGTGCCAGCCGGGCGGGCGATCGTCCATGGCAAAGTCGTCGCTGCCCGGCAGGAATTGCGCGCTGGTGGCCGGAGCGCAGACGAGGAGCACGCCGCGACGCCTTCGGGCGTAGGCCTGATGGGCATGGCCGAAAAGAATGGCTTGAACCTGCGCAAAACGGTCCGTGATGGCGAACAGCCGTTCAGGTTCCGCAAGTCCGATCGCGTCGAGCCACCGCGAACCGAGGCTCACAGGCGGATGGTGAAGGGCAACGACGGTGGGTACGCCAGGATGGCGCGTCAGGCACGATTCCAGCCGTTGGAGTTCGCTTTCGGCCAGAAAGCCGCCGACTTCCCCAGC
>CAXBRZ010000062.1:0-10655 GCA_963978075.1 uncultured bacterium
ACATCTTTAAGGATTTGCCTGATTGGGCGGGTATCGCCTGGGGCAAACATTGGCAACTCTGGATGGGCCTGTTCATCGTCGCCGCCGGCTTCGGGCTAGGTTTCTCCGGCATCGTGCCCGGCTACATCCTCGCCGTGCGGCCCCCCGACTCACAGCAAGGACTGGGGCTGTAGGAGGCAACCTCGACCGTTTCCCGCACCCCTAAGGGTGGTGCAGGGAAACACTTTGCGAACGCATCCGAGGAAACGAACGAAAACGGGAAACGAGGACTGTGTGGGGGAAAACGGAACATCCGTGGTGCCGCGTGACAAAATGGGGCCCCCGCCTGATAACCACCCTCCACGGCAGGAATCCGGGGTCACCGATCGGAAGTGCTTCGAGCCGAGGCGGCGAGGCACGCCTGCGTCTCGGCGATGTCGTCGAAGAGCGCGTGCATGCACATGCCCGCGGACGCACCGGCGCGCAGCGCGGTGTCGCGAATGGCCGCGAGCTCGTAGGGCGCGCACCCGGGGGCCGAACGTCGGACCGTGATGACCTGGTCGGGGGTCACGACGAGGTCGACCTCGAGGAGCTGATGCGCGAGCAGTTCTACCTCGCGTTGCCGATGAAGCCGCTGTGCCGTGAAGACTGCCAGGGGCTGTGCGTCGTCTGCGGAGCGAATCTCAACCGCGCGACGTGCGACTGCAAGCTGGAGTGGGACGACCCCCGGCTCGCGGCGCTGCCGTTCGTCCTCGAAACCCCCAAGGGACCGGCGGCCGCGAAGGTCCCGGTGCAGCGTGACGAGTTCGACCTTCGAAATCTCGCGCAGTTGCGGGCGCTCCCCTCGCGGCTCCATCTCCCCGAGAACGAGCGACCGTATCTCGCCGTGCGCTACCGGTTGGACGGGCCCCGAGGACGTCGCGACCGAGACGCGCGACGGCGCCGAGCCGCTCCTCAAGATCGGTCCGCTCGCGCATGATCTTCTGCGCGGCGTCGGCGTTGTTCCAGAGATTGGGGTCTTCGACCTTGGCGTTCAGTTCGGCGAGGCGGCGCGTGGCGACGTCGACGTCAAAGATGCCTCCTCAGCAGTCCCATGGACTGCTTGATCCGTTCGACCAGCCCTTCGGCTTCCGCGCGCATGATTTCATAGGTGTCTCGGGCCTTGAGCACGCCGTCTTGGTGGATGCCTGAGGCGTGGGCAAAGGCATTCGCCCCCACCACCGCCTTGTTGGGCTGCACCACGAAACCGGTGGTCTGCGACACCAGGCGCGAGGCCGACATGATCTGCTGGGTGTCGATGCCCACGTCCAGGCCGAAGTGGTCGCGGCGCGTCTTCACGGCCATCACGACCTCTTCCAGCGCGCAGTTGCCGGCACGCTCGCCCAGGCCGTTGATGGTGCATTCCACCTGACGGGCGCCGCCGATCTTCACGCCGGCCAGGGAGTTGGCCACGGCCATGCCCAGGTCGTTGTGGCAGTGGACCGACCAGATCGCCTTGTCGGAGTTCGGCACCTTCTGACGCAGTTCGCGGATGAAGTTGCCATACAGCTCGGGGATGGCGTAGCCCACCGTGTCGGGGATGTTGATGGTGGTTGCGCCCTCGTTGATCACGGCTTCGCAGACGCGGGCCAGGAAGTCGATGTCCGAGCGGTAGCCATCTTCGGCCGAGAACTCGACGTCGGACGTCAGGTTGCGCGCGAACTTCACCGACAGCTTGGCCTGCTCCAGCACCTGATCCGGGCTCATGCGCAGCTTCTTTTCCATGTGCAGCGCAGAGGTGGCGATGAAGGTGTGGATGCGCCAGGCGTTCGCGCCCTTGAGGGCTTCGGCGGCACGGGCGATGTCACGGTCGTTGGCACGGGCCAGCGAGCACACCGTCGAGTCCTTGATGGCATCGGCGATGGCCTTGATGGCCTCGAAATCGCCATTCGACGAAGCGGCGAAACCGGCTTCGATCACGTCCACCTTGAGGCGCTCGAGCTGGCGCGCGATGCGCAGCTTTTCCTCGCGGGTCATGGAAGCGCCGGGCGACTGTTCGCCGTCGCGCAGGGTGGTGTCGAAAATGATGAGCTTGTCGGTCATGGGGTCACTCAGCGGTGGAGGCCTTCTTCGTCGGGTTCGTCGGTCGAGGTGGAGATCACGCTCACCGGACGGCCGCGGCGCCATTTGACGATGAACACGCCGTAGCCCGACAGGCCGTAGAACATGAAGATGGCGAACAGGACGATGGGCGGGTGGATGGTGATGACGGCGATGCCCAGGGCGATGGCCACGATCACGCCGTTCAGCGGCTGCTGCGGCCGTGTCCGCTTCAACATGTCGAGGAACTTGTCCCAGCCGGCGCGGTCCACCTCGGCATCCGAATCCTGGGTGGTATAGCGCCCGGCCGTGTCGATCATCACCGCATTCTCGGTGAACCACCACTCACACAGCCGCGTGCCGCCAACACCGGCCACCGCCCCCTTGCCCATGTGCTCGGCGAGCGGAAACTCCAGCCCCGCGTTCAGCAGCGCCGTGGGCCGGTCGTTCGCGCCCTCCAGCTCCGGGTAGTACAGCGGGATCACGTGGTCGCCTTTTTTCAGCGAGGTGACGCCCGGCCCGACATCCACCACGATGCCCGCGCCCTCGTGGCCGAAGATCGCCGGGAATAGACCTTCGGGGTCCGCGCCCGACCGCGTGAATTCATCCGTGTGACAGACCCCGGATGCACGGATTTCCACCAGCACTTCGCCGGCTTTCGGCCCCTCGAGATCGACTTGCAGAATTTCCAGCGGTCGACCTGCGCCAAACGCGACGGCAGCACGGCTCTTCATGATGCGTTCCCCTCATTGAGTTCAAGACGGTCCGGAGGCTTTCTCGCTCCGATTGTGCTGCCTGCCAGTATCGCCGAGCGGACGCGTGACGTCACTCGGCATCTGCCTGTCTTTCCGGTGCTGCTGCGGCAAAGGCGGCCAATCCGCGCAATGCCGCGTCGATCGCCACCAGAGTGGGGTAAGGCGAAAGGTCACAGTGGAAGCGCCGTGCGTTGTACATCTGCGGCACGAGGCAGACATCGGCCAGACTGACGCTGTCGCCATGCAGACAGGGACCGGCGGCGCGGGCACGCGCTGCCGCTTCCAGGCCCTCGAAGCCGGTGGCGATCCAGTGTCGATACCAGGCTTCGACACCGGAAGTATCCTGCGCCAACGGCCCGCGCAGATAATTCAGCACGCGCAGATTGTTCAGCGGATGGATGTCACAGGCGATGGCCAGGGCCGTGGCGCGCACCTCGGCCCGCGCGCGCGGGTCCTTGGGCAGGAGAGGCGGGTCCGGATGCGTCTCGTCCAGGTATTCGATGATGGCGAGCGACTGGCCGATCGCAAAGCCGTCATCCTCGAGCAGCGGCACGAGTCCGTACGGATTGAGGGCCAGGTATTCCGCGGAGGACTGCTCCGCACGCCCCAGATGCCGCGCGACCGACTCGAATTCGAGGCCTTTCAAGGCGAGCGCGATACGCACCCGATAGGCGGCCGAACTGCGCCAGAAGGTGTGCAGCCGCATCACAGGATTCTCCCGGGGTTGAGGATGCCCAACGGATCCAACGCTGTCTTGAGGTGCTTCATCAGCTTGCGTTCCTCGTCGTGGCGCGACGCATGCAGCCAGTCCTTTTTGATGACGCCGATCCCGTGCTCGGCCGACACTGAGCCAAAGCCGATCAGTGGCTCATAGACCGCATGATCCGAAGTGACGGCGTCGCCGGCATTCGCAAGGCTTGTGATGACGTGCAGGTTGCCATCTCCGAGGTGCCCGAAAACCCAAAGGGGTTCGGATCCGAGGATCGGCGCCACTCGTTTCTCTACTGCCGCAAGATACCCGGCCATCTCGGCAATCGGCATCGAAACATCGTAGGAGATGGGATTGGGCAGCGTCGGAATGAGTTGACCGGCAGAGTCGCGGACCGTCCAGAGCCTGTCTGCCTCGGCCAGAGAACGCGCCAGCACGGCATCCGCCGCAAGGCCGGATTCAAGGAGATCCGCCAACAACGCCTCGAACCGCCCGAGATCCGCCGACGGTTCGAGCGCCTCCATCTCGATCAGGGCGTAATGGGAGTGCCGGTCGGCAAACGGGCGCGGTCCAGGCGCAACGGCATGGAAGGCGAATTCGTAATAATCCGACCACATCGTCTCGAAGGATGACAACTGCCCGCCCAGACCCCGGCGCACCGCCCCGAGCAGCGCCACCAGCGCATCAAACGAGTCGACGCCGACGAAGGCCGTCAGACGCTCGCGGGGTGCCGCGTGCAGGCGCACCACAGCGCGCGTGACGACCCCGAGCGTTCCCTCGCTGCCGATGAAGAGGTGCTTGAGGTCATACCCCGCATTGTTCTTGAGCATGGCGTTGAGTGACGAAACAATCGTTCCGTCCGCCAACACCGCCTCCAGACCGAGGATGAGATCGCGGGTCATGCCGTAACGGATCACCCGGTTGCCGCCAGCGTTGGTCGAGATGTTGCCGCCAATCGTACAGGACCCCCGGGCACCCAGATCGAGGGGAAACTGCAGGCCCGCGGCCTCTGCAGCATCGTGTATGACCGAAAGAGGCGTGCCTGCCTTCGCCCGTAGCGTACCGCCGGCCGCGTCGATGGCCTCGACGCCGTTAAGTCGCTCGAGCGACAGCGCGATCTCACCCTGGCGCGGGGTTGCCCCGCCCGCAAGACCGGTGAGTCCGCCCTGCACGACAACCGGTTGGCGCAAGGCATGGCAGGTACGCAGGGTCAGGGAGACCTCTTCGGTGGAGGCGGGTCGCACGACCGCCAACGGCCGCAGCGGATTGCGACGGGTCCAGTCGCTGGCATGGCGGTCGCCAACGTCGGCACCGGTCAGCACCGAACCGGCCGGCAGTAACTCAAGCAGACGGTCTATGACTGCGGGCATAAACTGAATTTCCAATCGCCGTGAACGACTGCAGAGTGCACGGTCTGCGAGGTCCATTCAACCTCGCTATAGTGCCGTTCCCGCCCTCCGGATGGAGCCTGCTCCCATGCGCCGCCTTGCCTGCCTCGCCTGCCTGATCGCCCTACCCTCCCTTGCAGCCCACTCCACCGGCCCCGACACGCCGGACGCCCGCGCCGAGGCGCGAGAGCTGCTCGCGTATTCCGTCGGTCTTGAGACCTCCATCGGCAAAGGCCAGGTGCCGGTTCTGGCCAAAGCACTGGCAGAGCGCTTTCGCAAGGCAGGCGTTGCCGACGCCGACATCCACGTGGTGCCCTACAAGGACACCGCCTCCCTGGTGGTTCGTTACCGCGGCAACGGCACGGGAGGACGCCCGATCGGCTTCATGGCGCACATGGATGTGGTGGCTGCGAACCGTTCCGACTGGAAGCGCGATCCCTTCACGCTCACGGAGGAAAACGGCTATTTCTTCGGCCGCGGCACGCTCGACATCAAGAGCGAGGTCGCGCTCATTTCAGCCACGATGCTGCGCCTCAAGCGCGAGGGCTTTGTGCCCACGCGCGACCTCGTGGTGATCTTCAGCGGGGACGAGGAGACAGCGCAGGAGACCATCGAGGATCTGGCTGCGAACCACCGTGACCTTGTCGACGTCGAATATGCCCTGAATGGCGACGGCGGAGGCGGGGTGCTGGACGAGAAGACCGGCAAGCCCTCGCACTACACGGTGCAGGGTGCCGAGAAATACTCCGTCGGATTTTCGCTGACGGCCACCAATCCCGGTGGCCACAGTTCCCGCCCCCGCCCCGACAATGCCATCTACGACCTCGCCACCGCACTGAAGTCCATACAAGGCTATGCCTTCCCGGTGCGCTGGAACGACTGGACGCTAGGGGATCTCACGGCCGCCAGCGACACCGTGGGTGGTGAGACCGGCAAGAATCTCGCTCGCTTTGTCGCAAACCACAGCGACCAGGAAGCCACCGACGCCCTGTCACGGGACGGCAGCTATGTGGGCAAGTTGCGCACCACCTGTGTGGCGACGATGCTGCAGGGCGGTCATGCTGAAAATGCACTGCCCCAATCAGCCACGGCCACGATCAACTGCCGCGTCTTCCCGGGAACCAAACCGGACGAGGTGCAGGCGACGCTGCAGCGCCTTGCAGGGCCGTCCATCACCATCACCCGCAAGTACGAGCCCATCCAGTCGGATCCGTCGCCGCTGCGCAAGGACATCATCGACGCCATCGGCAAGGCCATCACGGCCTCCACTGGCGAGACGGTACGGGTCATTCCCGAGCAGGCCGCCTATGCGACCGACGGTTCCGTGATGCGCAACCACGGCATTCCCACCTACGGAACCGAGGCGATTTTCACCAAGGACAGCGAAGCGTTTGCACACGGACTCGACGAGCGAATCCCCGTGGCCTCCTATTACCAGGGGCTCGTATTCTGGGATTCCGTCATCCACACGCTGGCGGGCCGTACGCACTGAAGGGCGACGCGCAGTCGTCCGTCATCCCGGACGACTGCGCCACTGGCCCAGCAACTCCGCCTGACGCTCGCGCATTTTTTGCGCTGCCGTCTCGCGTACCTGACCATATCCGCGCACCTGGTCCGGCAACGAAGCGATCTCGACAGCGAGCGGAATCGCCGACGGTGACAGCGTCGCCAACAGATCGGTGATGGTGCGCTCGTAATCCTCCAGCAGCGCCCGGTCCAGCCGCCGGTCGGCGGTGAGCCGGAACGGATCGCACCAGCGACCGCGCATGCCCTTCATGCGCGCAAGCCCCTTCAGGAACGGCGCAAGCCAGGGACCGAACGCCTTCTTTTCCGGTCGGCCGGTCAACGGATTGCGTTTCGCAAAGAGGGGCGGCGCCAGATGATAGGTGCGCACCGGCGCGCCCTCGAACTCGCTGTCGATCTGGGCGTCGAACTCACGCGAGGTAAGCAAACGCGCCACCTCGTATTCGTCTTTCACCGCCAACAGCCGGAAGTAGGAGACTTCGACGGCCCGCGTCAGGGCGGTCGATCCCGGGACGACGGCGGATTCCCGTGCGCTGACGCAGTCCACCAAGGAGCGGTATCGGCAGGCGTAGGCCTCGTTCTGGTACTGCCGCAGGAACTGCGCCCGGCGGTCCGCGTCGGCCGGTGTCGACACGACGGACTCCCGCTGGCTGTCTGAGAGGCGGGCAAAGGCCGCCGGGTCGACGGCCGACAGCCGGCCATAGGCCAGGGCCTTCAGATTGAGATCCACCGCAGAGCCGTTCAGGCGAATGGCCGTTTCCAGTGCTGCCACGGAGATGGGCAACCAGCCTCGCTGCAGGGCGTGCCCCAGAAGCAGCGTATTCGCGCCCACGGTGTCGCCCAGCAGCGCGCGACTGGCCTCCGTCGCGTTCAGTGTGCAGACGGCTTGCGCACCGGCAATTGCGACGATCGCATCCTGCTGGGCGTCCTGCTGGAAGTCGAAATCACGCTGCAGATGGAAATAGGCTGTTGGCAGAAAATGGGAGTTGAGCGCCACCTGGGTAACGCCCGCACGAATCGTGCGCAGGGTATCGGTCGAGGCGGCGACCGTGAGGTCGCAGCCGAGGACCAGGGTCGCTTCCAGCGGTCCGACCCGCGCGGCCGAGGGGCCCGACCCCTGTGGACCGATTTTGATGTGTGCGTAGACGGAGCCCCCTTTCTGAGCAAGCCCGGTCATGTCGAATACGCTCGCCTCGAGGCTATCAATGTGCGCCGCCATGGCGAGCAATGCCCCGACCGTCACCACACCCGTACCACCGACGCCGGCGACCAGAATCGAGTGGCGGCCCGCAGCCGCTGCAGGTGGCGCGGGCAGACGGGTGGCATCCAAGGGCTCTGCCTGAACGGCACGGCGTCGCAGCTTCCCGCCACTCAACGACACGAAGGAGGGACACAAGCCTTCGGCGCACGAGTAATCCTTGTTGCAGCTGGACTGCTCGATCCGCCGCTTGCGGCCAAACTCGGTCTCGACCGGTTCGATCGACACGCAGTTGGCCTGGACGGAGCAGTCACCGCACCCCTCGCACAGCAGCGTATTGATCACCACACGACGGTCGGGATCCACCATCCTGCGCCGCTTGCGCCGGCGACGCTTCTCGGCGGCGCAGACCTGGTCGTAGATCAGCGCGGACACGCCAGGCACCTCACGCAACTCGCGCTGTACGCGCTCGAGGTCACGACGGTGATGCACCGTCGTGCCCGTCGCAAACCCAGGATGTGAGCCATACTTCTCAATGTCGTCACTGACCACGGCAATACGAGCGACACGCTCGGCCCGCAGTTGACGGGTGATGTCGGCAACCGTGAGCCCGCCTTCCACCCGCTGCCCGCCGGTCATCGCCACCGCGTCGTTGTAGAGCAGCTTGTAGGTGATCGACACGCCGGCTGCGACGGCCGCGCGGATGGCCAGAAGGCCGCTGTGGAAATAGGTGCCATCGCCGAGATTCTGGAAGACGTGCGGCAGGCCCGTGAAGGGCGCCATGCCGATCCAGTTGGCGCCCTCGCCGCCCATCTGGGTCGGCGGCAGCGTGTGGCGATCCATGAAGATCGCCATCGTGTGGCAGCCGATCCCGCCGAACGCGACACTGCCCTCGGGTACCTTGGTGGACGTGTTGTGCGGGCAGCCCGAGCAGAAATACGGCGTTCTGGGTCGCCCAGGCGGATGCCGCGCGCCCGCCTCGGCCATCTGGCTGCGCAAGTCATCGAGCTTTTGGGTGAGCATCTCGTCGGCGAGACCGAGCGCGGTGAGCCGCTCCCCCATCGCGAGCGCCAGTTGCAGCGGCTCAAGCGGAACATCAGACGACAGCAGCGGCCGTCCGTCCGGCGCGCACTTGCCACCCAGTGCAGGCCGCCTCGGAGCATCCAGACCGTAGAGGATGCGGGCCACCTGCGGCTCCAGGAACGCCGCTTTTTCCTCAATGACCATCACCTCGCGCAGACCCGCGGCAAACGCGACGAGGCCTTCAGGCTCCAGCGGCGTGATGAGCGCCGGCTTGTAGACCTGCACCCGATAACGCCGCAAGGCCGCCTCGTCGCCAAGCCCCAGCAGGTCCAGCGCCGAGACGGTATCAAGCCAGCTCTTGCCGGCGGCCACGAGACCCCACTCGGCCACGACACCGGCGCCGTGCGTGACCCGGTCTAGGCGGTTGGCCCGCACGTAGGCGTGGACGCGTGGCAGCTTGTGCCGTACCAGACGCATCTCGTCACCCAGCGGATCCAACCCTGCGCGCACCCCCACCCCGCCCGGGGGCTCCGGCAGGTCCGGGCACGTGACCCGAACCCGCTCGACCGCGCCGTCGACCGTGGCAGTGGCCTCGATGATCTCGTTGACGGTTTTGAGGCCCACCCACACGCCCGCAAAGCGGGACAAGGCCCAGCCATGCAGCCCGTAATCCAGAATTTCCTGGACCGAAGCGGGATACAGCACCGGCACGCCGTTCGCCGCCATGGCCGGATCGCTCTGGTGGGAAATCGTCGAACTCTTGCCGCCGTGGTCATCCCCGAACACGGCGAGGACGCCCCCGTGTGCCGCGGTGCCGGCCCGGTTGGCATGCTTGATCGGATCGCCGGATCGGTCGACGCCCGGACCCTTGCCGTACCAGATCGCCGCGACGCCGTCGTACTTGGCGCCGTCGTAGACGGAAGCCTGTTGCGTGCCCCAGCATGCCGTCGCTGCGAGATCCTCGTTGACGGCCGCGTGGAAGAAGAACGAGTACAACGAGGCGCACGTGCGGGCTGCGCTCAACGCCATTGGCATCGCCTCGAAGTACGAGGGCGGGTACGACGCCAACATCCAGAACCTGGCCGCGTACCACGAGTTCAACGTCATCAAGCAGCACGAGCCCGAGCTGTACCGCCAGTACCACGCGAAGCAGGAGGTCATCAAAGAGGTCAAGCAGTTCTACCGGGCCAAGAACTCGCAGCTGGTGAGCCTGCTCAAGGAGCAGAACCAGCTCATCAAGAAGTCGTTCCCCGACAGCACGCTGGGCAGCGTGCTGGAGTACCCGGCAGCGCAGATGAGGCGCGACCTGCCCAGCTTCTCGCCCAGGCAGCTGCAGTACCACTACTGCGCCCAGGACCTGCAGGAGACGATGAAGAGCAACGTCACCAACGACAGCAAGATGGTCGACCTGTGCAACGAGCTCGACCTGTACTTCATGGCGAGCTCAGGCGTGAGCCGGCACCCCAGGTACCTGGAGATCCGCTCGAAGCTGGAGGAGCGCATCCTCGGGGCCAACTCCATCTTCATCTTTGGCGGGCACGTGGCCGTGCTGCTCAACCGGCTCAACTTCTTCAAGCTGAAGAAGGCGTTTGTCGAGGCGCTGAAGCGGGGCACCAACTTCTACGTCGTCTCGGCCGGCACCGGCGTGCTGTGCAACAGCATCATCCTCTACAACGACTTCGGCGATGACCGGCACGTCGCGCTGGAAAATGCTGCCGGAGGTGCCGACCACGGTGGAGGCGGGCTTCGCCAACTCCGATTACAATTTCTGGGCCGGCGTGGTCGTGCCGGTGAAAACGCCCGCTCCGATCAAGGAGAAGCTTTACCAGGAGATCGCCAAGGCGCTCGCGCATCCCAACGTCGCGAGCAAATTGAAGGAACTCGGCGCCGATCCGATGCCAATCACTTCCGCGCAATACGACGCGCTGGTGAAGAAGGAAATCGAGACCAACAGCAAGGTTGCGAAGGCCGCCAACATCAGAGTGAACTGACGGATCAAC
>CAXBRZ010000063.1:0-10432 GCA_963978075.1 uncultured bacterium
GTCGAAGACCTCGGGAGCACGAACGGTACGTTCGTCAATGCGCTGCAGGCACGCCGGCAACCGATCAACAGCGGCGATATCGTGCGCCTAGGAATGCACGAATTGAGCGTCGAAGTCTTCGTGCCGCAGGACTGAGTCAGCCCGTACCGCCCACGGTGAGGCCATCGACCCGTACAGTCGGCAATCCCACACCGACCGGAACCGTCTGGCCCTCCTTGCCGCAATTGCCGACACCGGCATCCAGCTTGAGGTCGTGACCCAGCATCGTCACACGCTGCAGCACCTCCGGGCCTGACCCGATCAGGGATGCGCCCTTGACGGGCGTTGTGATCCTGCCTTTTTCGATCAGATAGGCCTCGCTGGTCGAGAAAACGAACTTCCCGCTTGTGGTGTCGACCTGGCCACCACCAAAGTTGACCGCATAGAGTCCATGGTCGACCGACCGGATGATCTCCTCCGGGTCGTGCGGACCGGGCAGCATGTAGGTGTTGGTCATCCGCGGCAGCGTCGCATGCGCGAAGGATTCACGGCGCCCGTTGCCGGTCGAACCGACGCCCATCAGCCTCCCGTTCAGGCGGTCCTGCATGTATCCCTTCAGCACGCCCGCCTCGATCAACGTCGTGCACCGCGTTGCGGTTCCTTCGTCGTCGATGCTGAGAGAACCACGACGCCCGGCAAGTGTCCCGTCATCCACCACCGTGCAGAGTTCGCTGGCCACGCGTTCACCCAGTCGCCCGGCAAAGGCCGAAGTCCCCTTGCGGTTGAAATCGCCTTCCAGGGGGTGACCGACGGCCTCGTGCAGCATGACGCCGGGCCAACCGCCGGCGAGCACGACGGTCATGGTGCCGGCCGGCGCGCTGACGGCGGCGAGATTCACGCTCGCGGCATGAATGGCCTGCCGGGGCAGGTCGGGCACGTCCGGATGGTTCAACAGCGTCTCCAGGGAATACCGCCCCCCCATGCCGACATAGCCCTGCTCCCGCCGGCCATCGCTCTGCAAAATGACCGAGAGGTTGACCCGTACCAGTGGCCGGACGTCGGCCGCCAACACACCATTCGAATTGACCACCAGTACGATTTCGTAGGAACCGGCGAGGCTGGCCATCACCTGCTGCACCCGCGAGTCCAGTGCGCGCGTACTGCGGTCCAGCGACTGCAGGAACTCGACTTTGGCCGCATCACTGAGCGCCGCCACCGGGTCCTCGGGCAGATACAGGCGGGGCGCCTGTACCAGCGATGCGACCGCGACGCCCCGGGCGCCAGGCTGCGCGGCCGCACCGCCGTGCCGGACGATGGCACGGGCGGCACGCGCTGCCTGCATCAGTGTCGATTGGCTGATGTCGTCCGAGTAGGCAAGACCGGTCCTCTCGCCTGCCAGCGCGCGCACGCCGACGCCTTGGTCGATGCTGTGCGCGCCTTCCTTGACGATGCCGTCCTCCAGCGACCACGACTCTTCCCGCGACCACTGGAAATAAAGTTCCGCCTCGTCAAGCGCATGCTCATGCATGACGCCCAGCACTTCTTCGAGACGGTCGAGTGTGAGACCCGCAGGCACGAGGATCGTGTCGTGCGCGAGCCGGTAGGCATCATCGGTAGAAACGACGGCGTTCAATGCTGACCTCAGACTGACAGGACGCGGTTGACGAGGGCCGGGAATTCGGCCCGCACCCGTCTCAGTTCGTCCAGTTGGATGTTGGCTGTGACAATACCGCTGCCACGCGGGAGGCGCTGAAGGACGCGCCCCCACGGGTCGATGGCAATCGTATCACCGTAAGTCTCACGGCCGTTCGGGTGGACACCGGACTGTGCGGCCGCCACCACGTAACTCAGGTTTTCAATCGCCCGGGCACGCAGCAGGGTCTCCCAGTGCGCCCGCCCCGTCGGGACGGTGAAGGCGGCCGGCATCACCAGAATTTCCGCGCCTGCGCTCACGAGCCGCCGGTACAGTTCGGGGAAACGCATGTCATAACAGACGGACAGCCCGACGCGTCCTGCCGGCGTGTCAACCGTCACGACCTCGCTGCCCGGCGCCACATGACTGCTCTCGCGGTAGGACTCGCCGGGCTTGCCGGGCACATCCACGTCAAACAGGTGGATCTTGTCGTAGCGTGCCAGGCATTGACCCGCAGGGCCGTAGACCAGCGTCGTGTTGGTCACGCGCCCGTCGTCTCGTGAGCTGCGCAGCGGCTGGGTGCCACCGATGAGGGTGATCCCATGCCGTTGGGCGGCGTCGCTGAGAAAGTCTTGCGTCGGCCCCTGACCGAAGGCCTCGGCGATCTCCCGCTTGTCGATGTCGCGGCGACCGATGAAATTGAAGTTCTCCGGCAGCAGCACGACTTGTGCACCGCGTTCCGCCGCTTGTGCGATCAATGGGCCGGCGGTCCTGAGATTGGCGCCGACATCGGGTCCCGACGTCATCTGTACCGCAGCAAATATGTGCATCTTTTCTCCTCAATGACGCGGTTCGGTCGGCTCTTCCGATGCGGGAGCCGGTGCCGGAACTGTGGCTGTCGGCACCTCGACGGTACTGTCGGCCGCCGGTTCCGACGGCGACGCTGCAGGCGCCTTGCCGGTGACCTCGCGGGCTTCGTTCGCCCCGATGCGTTCGACCGCAGGTTTGTCCCAACTGCCGGTGATCCGATAGTAACCGCGTGCGATACCGCCGAGAGGCTCCTTGAACACCGACGAGAACAGGAGCAGTGCGGCACCGATGGCGGGTCCCGCCGCGAGCGCCCCGGCCGCTGCAATCGGGCCGCCCACGTGGCCGGTGATCTTGGCTGTCTGGTCGTAGTCGCGCGCCAGGAGGCCCGTTCGCCCCACGATGCCGATCTCAGCCGCCGGCCCCTTCAGGACGAGATTCTGGGTGTAGGCATTGCCGCCCTTGAAATCGAAGTCGCCGCGGATGCGGTCAAAGGCAAAGCCACGGTCTGTGAGGTCGCTGAAATCCAGCGTCAGTCGCCGCGGGAGGGCGGCAATCGACAGCAGGCCGAGCACGCGGCCGGCGCCGGGATTCACGCCAAGGACCTGACCTTGCTCAACCTCGATCTTTACGTTCCCTGTCGCGCGCGAGAACAAGCCGAGATCCAGGTTGCCCGGCCATCCAAGGGTCCCCGAAGCATGCGCGCGCTTCCCGGTGAGCGTCTGCTGAAAACCCCAGGCGTTCAGTGTGTCCTGCATGTCCGTGCTGTCGAAGACGAAATTCAGCGCACTCGCCTGCCCCTGCGGGCCCGCAGTCCAACTGCCCTTGGCGGTGGCCTCGAACGAGTTGCCATGCACGACTGCCCGTTCGAGGCGCAGTCCGTCCGCGACCTTCGACAGGGATGCCTCGAGCGTGCCGAATCTGCGTTTCTGCACTTCAAGGTTTCGAACCTTGACCGTGATGGGGGGCAACTGGCGCGGATCCGTCTCGTCGTCCGGCGAGGCTGTGCCCGCCTCGGAGTGTTCACCGACGAGCAGGCGCTCCATGTCCAGTGTCAGCGGCGATGCCCCTCGCAGATCGTAAGGCACGACAATCGTGCCACGCGCCGCGGGCCCCTCGACCGCGACCCGCCAGGCCTCCTCGCCGGCCCCCAGCGCCAGGGACACATCGGGAAACCTGAAACCGAAAATGGAGAAATGGTCCACCTGCAACTGGCTACCTGCGAGCAGTCCTGCGAGCGCACTGCCAGGCTTTTCTTTCAGGCGAACGCGCAGCCAGGCTGACAGGTCATAGTCCGGCAACCGTCCGTCAACCCAAATGCCGCTCCCCTCACGCAGCAATGCCGGCGTCGGACCAAAATGCACGATGCCTCGCGTCAACGGAAATTCCTCGTCATGCGCTCGCCACTCGAACGCAGCACTGTCACGCCCAAATTGGGTGCGCAAGAGCATGCCGAGCGGACGGTTGGCATCCCGCTTCATGCCTGGCGGAACGGGCGTCGTGTCGTCGACCGGAAAGTCGATCGTCACCTCGGCACGCAAGGGGCGCGCCGTCTCGGCAGGCTTGTTCAGCGGCGCCGGGAATCCCAAGGCAAATCCCTGCAGGGTCGATTGGACCTGCACACTGCCGGCACCCCACCGCGATTCGACCTCGTGCACTGTCGGATGAGTGCCCGGCGGCGCGTCCACCGGCAAACGCTCCGCGGGCGGCTGCCACTCCACACGCGGGAACCGTGCCGAGAGCGTCCAGTCCGCGCCACCACTGATCCAAGTACCGTAATCGATGCCGAGCGCCGCCTGGACATGATCGCCGAGAATGCGGCCCTCGCCGCTGACTGTCAGGGTCCGCTCGCCACCCTTGCCGGCGAGTGTTTTCACGGCGACCTTGGCCGGCCCGCCCAGCACGGTGGCCGTAATCCTCGGCGCACTCACGTCGCGGTTGTGGATCGACAGGGCGCCCGTAACGTCGCGCGCAGGCTCGTCAAGCCCAGGCAACTTCACCTGCGCACGGTCGATCCGTGCATCCACGGCGACGAGCCGGTCTGCAAAATGCGCGAACGGCAGGACCAGCTTGAGATCTCCGGCCATTGCCCCGCGGCCGCCGAGTTTCATGAACAGCGGACCCAGTTTGGGCCCGACAAGTGAACCTTGCAGATACGCCAGCGCGTCCCGCACGTCGCCCTCGACCCGCGCGTCTGCCGTCAACTCGGCTTCCTTGAAATCCGCCATGCCTGCGACAGCCTGGCGAATGGCGATGCCATGTGCCCGCCCCTGACGGGCGCGCGCCGTGAAGCCGCTGTTCTTGAATTCGGCATCACCGGAGAGTTCCTCCAGATCACCGAACTCGTCGTGGAAATGCAGCCGCAGGTGCTCGAACCCGAACGTGATGCGGAACAGCCCACCGCCGTCCCGGAACGGGAACTGCTTCAAATCGCCCGACAGTACCGCCCGACCCTCCCCGACCCTGCCCGCGAGGAAGGCGTGATCGAGCCAGTCCATCGTACGCGGCGGCAATTTGCGACCGGGCAGATAGCGTGTGGCATTCACGGCCTTCAGCCCGCCAAAACGGAAATCCAGCGCGATGTCGGAGGGGGTCTGCGGGTCGGACGGCAGCATGAGAACGACGCCGCCTTCCGCACGGGCACCCAGTGTCGCCAGCGACGTCTCGGACAAGGCGATCCGCCAGCCCTCGGGCTTGGACGTGATTTCGAAATTCGACTGCAGATGTTCCACCGGGATCGGTTCGCGGATCGCACGCGCGAGATCCACCGTCATTCCGTTGCCGTGGACCTCGCCAGAGGCACGGCCGCCGGCTCCTGCGATGGAGCCGGACAAGCCTGTGATGCCGGGAATGGCCTCGAAGGCACCAAAACCGACCTCGGCGAACTGTGCACCCCCGTTCAGACGCCATGCGCCATCCTGCGCATGCGTCGCCGCAATATCGACGCCGGTCAGTCGACCGCGCGGCGCCAGCGCAAGTCCCATGTCGCGCGCCCGGCCCTCGGGCAGGAGCGAGGCGAGCGCACCGAGCGCATCAAGGTGCACGGAGGAGGACCGCAGGCGAAAGATACCGCCGTCAGAAGCCCCCGGCGAAAAACGGAATTCGAATTCGCCGCGGCGCCACGGATCATGTCCCGGATCGATCTGGATGCCAGAGCCCTGCGCGCGCCACCCCCTTCCATCGCGATCAACGGTCACCTCACCCGCCAGCGTCGGAAACCGGGGTGCCGGCACACCCTGCACCTCGGGGCCTGCCACATCCTTCAGCGCAAGGGCGGCAGAGACGTGATCAACGAGCGCGCCGTGGCCCTCCACCACGGTGGACAGGTCACCCCGCCCGGACAACGGCACCGTCCAGCGCGGCAGCAATGCGGTCCATCCGGCAAGAGAGGCTTTCTTGAGTTCAAGGTGGCTGGTCCAGTGCAGCGCCGTCGGCACCTTGAGATCCCCCTCGAGTTCCAGCTCGGCGCTGACCCGCGAGGCGAGCGTGTCGGGCAGGCGAACCTGCCCGGCGAGACGGATCATCCGGGGATCACGCTCAAGGTCGATCGCCACCCGATCGACCTTCCAGGGAGGATCAACGGTACGTAGATCCCTCACCGTGACCGTACTGTCCTCGATGCGCACATGTCCGATCGGTACCTGGTCGAGCGGAATGTGCGTGTCATCATCCGACATCGGGCCACCGCGCAACTCGATGCCCTTGTCGGTCAGGAAGGCATAAAGACGTGCGCCGTCGAGAATCACCCGGACCGACGACGGGTGCAGCGTCCGCAGCGCACGCCACAGATCAAGGCCCACCCGGCCGGACCGTGCACTCACCACCGCACTGCGCTGCCCCTTCAAGGTAATGCTGGCGTTGGTGAACACCAGTTCAGGACCGTAGAAGCCAAGTCGCGCAGTCAGGCTGTCATACGAGAAGCTCAAGCCCGTCAGGGCTTCAACGCGCGCCACGAGCCGCGGAGCAAGGTCCGGCGAGCGCGCGAGCCAGAGGTCAAAGCCCACCACCGCCGCGCCCAGCAACAGCACGACCACCGCGAGCGCGGCCGAGAACCATTTGGCGATTTGACGGAGTCGGTCCACCGGCGACCTACAGAAGCACCACGTCGTACTGGTCTTCGGCGTACAGCGCCTCGGTCTGCAGCCGGATCGGCTTGCCGACGAGCACCTCAAGCTCACCCAGTGCCGCGGATTCGTCGTCAAGCAACAGTTCGATCACATCCTGATGCGCCAGGACCATGAGTCCTTGCACTTCGAATTGCCGCGACTGGCGCAAGGTTTCCCGGAAAATCTCGTAAACCACCGTTTCCGCAGTCTTGACATACCGCCGGCCTTCGCAAGTCGGACAAGGCTGGCACAAGAGATGCTCAAGACTTTCCCTTGTTCGCTTGCGCGTCATTTCCACGAGACCCAACGGCGAGACTGAGGAAATCTGCGTCCTTGCATGGTCGGTTGAGAGGCTCTTCTCCAGCGCCTGCAACACCTGACGACGGTGGTCTTCGTCCGTCATGTCGATGAAATCGATGATGATGATGCCGCCAAGATTGCGCAGTCGAAGTTGCCTTGCGATGGCAACGGCGGCTTCGAGGTTGGTCCTGAAGATCGTGTCCTCGAGGTTTCGATGCCCCACAAAGGCGCCCGTGTTGACGTCGATGGTGGTCATCGCTTCCGTCTGATCAATGATGATGTAGCCACCGGACTTGAGCGCGACCTTGCGATCCAGCGACTTCTGGATTTCGTCCTCGACCCCATAGAGATCAAGTATCGGCCGGTTGCCACGATACAATTCGATCTTCTCGAGACTGTCCGGCATGAAAGTGCGAGCGAATTCCAGCATGCGCCCATGGGCGATGGGAGCATCCACCTGGACACGTTCCACACCGCGCCCGAGCAGGTCGCGCAGCATGCGCACATCCAGCGGAAGATCCTCGTGCACGAGCGCACCAGCCGGTGCGCGGAAACCCGCCTCGGAGACGACTTCCCAAAGCCTGCGCAGGAAGAGCATGTCCGCGCGAAGCGCTTCAGGATCAATGCCCTCGGCCACCGTGCGGATGATGTAGCCGCCTGGATTGCCGGCCGAGAAAGTTTCCAGCGCCGTTCTCAGCCGTGTCCGTTCCGCTTCGTCCTCGATGCGCGCGGAAACTCCCACGCCACGGCCTTGCGGCATATAGACGAGGAAGCGTGAGGGCAGGGTAATGAAGGTCGTGAGGCGCGCTCCCTTGGTGCCAAGCGGATCCTTGAGTACCTGGACCAGCAATTCGTCGCCTTCGGTTACCGCGGCGCGGATGTCGTCCGCCGCCGGCGTCTCGAATACCGCGCCCACATCCTCGCGCCGCGCGATGTCCGAGACGTGCAGGAACGCGGTACGCTCAAGACCTACATCGATGAATGCCGCCTGCATGCCGGGCAAAACGCGGGACACACGGCCCTTGTAGATGTTGCCGGTGATGCCGCGGCGATTGGCACGCTCGATGTAAATCTCCTGCAGGACGCCGTTCTCGAGAAAGGCCGCACGGCTCTCCCGCGGAGTCACGTTGACAAGAATTTCCGCGGTCACGCTGTCGCTCCTGTCTGCCAGATCGGAATGCCTGCCGAACTCAGGAGGGCTGCGGTCTCCTGAAGTGGCAGACCCATCACGCCCGAATAACTGCCCTCGATGCGGGTGATGAAGGCGGCCGCAAGGCCCTGCACGGCGTAGCCGCCGGCCTTGCCGAGTGGCTCCCCCGTATTCCAGTACCGCAACTGCTCGGCATCGGTGAGCTCGCGGAAGGTCACTGCCGTCTGCGAGACCGCCGTGGACAGCCCCGCACGGGTTTGCAGGGCCACAGCCGTGAGGACGCGGTGCGTCCTGCCAGACAGCGCGGCCAGCATGGCAAGGCCTTCACTCTGATCCCTCGGCTTTGCGAAGAGTTCCTCGCCGAGCACAACGGCGGTATCGGCGGCCAACACCGGCAACCCCGCGGAAGATGACCAGCCAGCCGCGGCCTTGTCAGCGGTGACGCGCGAGACGTACTCAAGCGGCGCCTCGCCCTCGTGACGGCGCTCGTCGACATCGGCCGGACGGACGACGTGCGGCACGCCGATCTGGGACAGCAACTCGGTACGGCGCGGGGAAGCGGAGGCAAGGACGAGCAAGGGCATCATGGGCGTCATCATCGGGGCATCTTCAAGCCCTGCAGCATACCCCGCCCTCCGCCTGCCCGCAGGAGGACGGCAGTCGTCGACGGGCGACGTCAGCGTCATTCCCGGTGGTAAGGGTGGCCTTTGAGCAGGCTGATCGCCCGATATAACTGCTCCGCCAGCAGGATCCGCACAAGCCCGTGAGGAAAAGTCAGCGCAGACAATGACATACGCTCGTCTGCCCGCTCGAGGACGGTGTCCGCGAGACCGTCGGGACCGCCGATCAGGAACACCACGTCGCGCCCGTCCCGCTGGCGCTGCGCCCACCACCGGGACAGCGCCGGCGTGTCGACCGTACGACCCGTGACATCCAGGGCAACGACAAACGCGCCGCGCGGAATCGCGGCAAGCATGCGCTCCCCCTCCTTCTGGGTCGCGCGCTCCTGACTGCCCTGCGCCGTCCCGCGGGGCACGGCGATTTCCGTCAGTTCGATCGGCGTTTCAGCCGTCAGACGGCGGGCATACTCCTGGTACCCGTTGTCGATCCACGCCGGCAGACGGGTACCGGCGGCGATCAGCTTTAAGCGCATGGCCTCAGGCCGACGGCCCGCGATCCGAGGAGCGGACGTCCCAGAGCTTTTCCAACGCGTAGAACTCGCGCACCCTGGGCAGCATCACGTGCACGATCACGTCACCGAGATCCACCAGCACCCACTCGCCCTCACGCTCGCCCTCCACCCCGAGCGGACGCTGACCGATCTCGCGCGCGCGTTCCTGGACACGGGTCGCGAGCGACTTCACGTGACGGTCGGAAGTACCCGAGGCAATCACGATCGTATCGGCGACGGAGGTCACGCCCCGCACATCCAGCACGGTGGTGTTCTGCCCCTTCAGTTCCTCCAGTGCCGACGTCACCACGTCGGTGAGCGTGCGTCTTGCAGGCGTTTTGCCCTTGGCACGTGCAGGACGTGCGGCAGGCGTCTTGGTCGCCGCCTTGCGCGCCGTCTTCTTCTTGGCGGGCGCGGCAGACTTCGCCCCGGCCGGCGCTTTGGATCGGGTGGCTTTCGCGGCAGTCTTCTTGGCTGGTTTCTCGGCAGTCATCCTCGTCCCACGTCCTTCCGGGCATAGCAGCCCGACTCCAGAATGATGTTCCGCACGCCTTCAGGCATCAGGTAGCGCGGATCGCGTCCGGCGCTGATCAGGGCACGCACGTCGGTGGAGGAAATCTCCAATTGCGTGACCTCATGGATATAAATTCGGCCTGCAAGATGGTCATGCAAATCCCGCACGGTGCCGGTGCCATGATCGACCAGCAATTCGCCCAGAGGTCCCTGTGTCGGCGCGTTCCAGCCGGGCCGGTGCGCAACGACGAGGTGGGCCAGCGTGAGGAGGTCTCGCCAGCGGTGCCACTTCGGCAGGCCCAGGAACGCGTCCATCCCCACAATCAGGCACAGCGGCCTTGCCGAGTATTCCGCGCGCAGATCGGTCAGGGTTTCGACCGTATAGGACAGGCCGGCCTTGCGGATCTCGCGGTCATCCACCGTGAATCCCGGCTGCCCGGCCACCGCTGCCCGCACCATCGCGAGGCGTTGGGCGTTGTCGGCAAACGTGCCACTGCGGTGTGGCGGACTGCCCGCGGGCATGAACCGCATCTCCGGCAGACGCAGGATCTCCAGCAGTTCGTACGCGGTACGCAGGTGACCGTAATGGATCGGGTCGAAGGTCCCGCCGAAGACGCCCATCGGCCCGGATCGGGCGCCCGCGACGGGCGCGCTGGTGTCAGTCGGTGTCGACATCGTCTTCAGCCTGACCGATTTCGGCCCGCGATGCAAAATTCCGTCGCGATCCGTGAGACTTCGCCCCACGCCTCACCCTTGGCCGATCCCTTGGTCAG
>CAXBRZ010000064.1:0-10191 GCA_963978075.1 uncultured bacterium
ACATGATTCGCGCGTCAACGGGCGTCTATTTCGTCGGCGGCGCGCAGGGCCGGATCGTCGACGCATTGCGCGATGGCGGCGGGCACGAGACACCGATGCTTGCCGCCATCCGCGAGCTGTATTCATCCGGCGGGGTGATCGCCGGCACGAGCGCCGGTGCCGCCATCATGGGGCACGTGATGTATCGCGACGCTCCGGCTCCCCTGCAGATTCTCCGGAATGGTGTGCGGCTCGGCCGCGATCTGGACCGTCGACGCGACGGGCACCACTCCCGACGGCAGCGTCGTCGCCTGGGGTGGCAACGCTTATGGGCAGGGCGACATTCCTCCGGAGGCTCGGGATGTCGTGGCGGTGGGTGCGGGCGATTTGGGCGGCACGGCGGTGTTTCGCGAGCAGCTCGCCGCCACAGGGCTGGTGCATGCTTATTCGCTGCTGCCTTTTGCCTTGCTGGTGCTGCTGGCCGTGCTTTCCATCGCGGTGGGCAACGTGGTCGCGGTTGCGCAGACGAACCTCAAGCGCATGCTGGCGTACTCGACGATCTCGAACGTGGGCTTCATCCTGCTGGGCATTCTTGCGGGCACTCCGGCGGGCTATCGCGGCGCGCTCTTCTATACCGTCGCGTATGTGCTCATGTCGCTCGGCAGTTTCGCCATGATCCTGCTCTTGTCGCGCAAGGGCTTTGAGGCGGACCGTATCGAGGACTTCCGTGGTCTTGCGCAGCACCGTCCGTGGTTTGCATGGATGATGCTGTTCCTGATGGCAAGCACCGCGGGTGTCCCGCCGTTCGTTGGTTTCTTCTCGAAGCTCTATGTGATCCAGGCGGTGCTTGACGTCGGACTGACCTGGGTGGCGCTTGTGGCCGTCCTGTTCTCCGTCGTCGGCGCCTTCTACTACCTGCGGGTGATCAAGGCGATGTTCTTCGAGGCGCCGGCAGGGGAGAGCCAGATCGAGGCGAGCACGTCGTTCCGCTTCCTGTTGAGCCTGAATGCGCTCTCGGCGCTCGGACTGGGTCTTTGCAGCAGCCTTCTGAGCGATACCATCGCCCGCGCCTTTCATTAGGAAGGGACGGTCGGACGAGAAAAAAGGGGGCGAGAGCCCCCCTTTTTTATGCCTCGGGAGATTGCCCTCAGTTCGCGTCGTCGGGCGTCAGTCCCGTGAAGTACATGACCGTGTAGGCCTTCAGCGTGCCGTCCGCCTGCGGGATCCCGGTCAGTTTGACCGGGGCGCCGGAGGTGAGGGCGGCGGTGAGCGCTGAAAGCCCGGCGCTCGTCGTGATGTCCTGGGGCGTCAGGCTGACCTGGTCGTGGCCGCTGCGGTCCACAGCGTAGACGAGGGTGGCTTCGCCGGCGGTGCTGTCCACGTTGACGGTGACCGCGGTCGTGCCACCCGGCACCGTGACGGTGAACTGGTTGCCGGCGAGTCCGTTGGCGACAAAGGCAAAAGGTACACGGCTCGGGGTGAGCGAGACCCAGGGTGCCGACCAGCCGGTCACGTTGGCCGGGTCGCCCCACACCGCGTGGGTCTCTCCCTGCGCGTAGATGTTCGGTGCGACGCCGCCAAAGCCCACGGTGCCGCCGACGGCGGCCACGAAACTGCTGACGGCCGACGTGCCCGAAATCACCTGGGTCGGATAGGCGAACTCGAAGTACTTGAACCCACTGATCGGGTTGCCTGCGCTGTCGAGACCGTTGGCGGTGTTGGCGCTGATGTACGGAAGCGTCTGCGTGTAACGGTCCTGGTGGCGATGGAAGAAGGACTGAAGGTCGAAGGAAGCGGAACTGGCATTCGCAATCCTCCCTGAAAACGCCGCGGTCTCAATCTCCACGAGTGTCGCAAGCGTGGGCGTGGCGGGGTCGGTGGTCACGTGGACCTTGAAGCCGCGCACGAGGTTCGCAAGGAACGAGGGCCCGCTGCCGATGGAGGTGTTTGCCGGCTGGTTCGGCAGCACGAAGAGCGTGTTCGTGTCGACGGTGAGCGTCAGCGGCGTGCCGTTCTCGCGGCTGACCGTGAGCTTTCCGGCATTGGCGTCGACCCGCAGCACGTGACCTTCCGGACTGGCCCAGACGGTATTGAAGCTGGTGCTTGAGAAGATGCGTGTGGCGATGAGGGAGCCATCCGCCTGGTAGCGGGCCTGGATGCGGACCTGCCGGTTGGCCAGGGTGGCCGCCAGACTCGAGAAATCCTTGACGGTCACCGGCACGACCGGCGTGCTGTCGAGATCGTAGTAAAGGGTCCCGTATGTGGCGTCCGCGAGGACTGTCGCGGTGGCACCCGTGAGCACGGCGGTTTCCGGTGATACGACGGGTACGGTCGGGGCCTCGCGGTTCACCGTAAGGCTGGTGTTGTCCGTCGAGACGGAGGCCACGGCACCATACAGGTGGCGCAGGACGAGATCGGTGACGCGCCGGTTATGGTGGGGACTGACGACGCCGCCCGTGAAACTGACGGCATACATCGTGGTGCCGTTGGTGACCGAGTGGCTGATGACGAAGGCCGGGTGGCCGAGATTGAAGTCGATTTCCAGCGGCGTCGACGTGCCAGACCCCACCGTGATGGCCTTCTTGAACGAGAGGTTGATGGCGACCTGCAGACTGCCCGTGGTGCCGGTTGCGCCGTTGATGGAGATCTGGTCGGCCGGCACGGTAGTGCCGGCCGGCAGTCCGAGGGTCGCGTCCGGATCCTCGCCGACGATCAGCGTGATGTCGCCCGGGTTGGCGGCGAGCACGACGGTGGCGCCGGTATAGGTCCCGGCCGGAATCGCGCCGTTCAGGAGGTCGGCGATCTGGTCGAGTTGCGCGAGATTGACGCTCGTGGGGGTGGCAGGTGCGTAGGCCGCGACGGTGCTGCCGTTTTGGTCGTTGAGGGTGATCGACAGCACTTTCACGCCGACGGTGGCCCAGTTGTCGCTCGCGGCATCGCGGATGACAAGCGGGGTGCGGACGCTGGCGTTGGCCACCGGTGCGATGGAGCCTGACGAGGCGCTTTGGCCTGCGCCGCAGGCGGCAAGGGTGGCCGCGAGGGCGAGTGCAACGGAAGCGCGAAGAAGGGACGGGTGGCTGGACATGGGATGACTCCGGGTAAGGATGACCTTGGAAGACGGACCCTGCGCCCGTCCACTGAGCCGATGAACGCGGCCCCCTGTCGCTGGATGACGACTCGTATCGGAATCGTGAAAACGGTCACGCCGCCAAGGCCGGGAATGGCAAAAACGGAAGTCGGTCCTTCGAGCGGGCAGGGTCCCCTGATCAGTCTTCGCGGGGGAGATGGTGCTACAGGTCCGTTCGATATGGCCTTGTGTGTAAGCCCGGAACAACGTATATTTCGGGGCTGCCTCTGGTGCGGGGTGGAGCAGTCTGGCAGCTCGTCGGGCTCATAACCCGAAGGTCGTAGGTTCAAATCCTACCCCCGCTACCAACTCACTTCGGTGAGACAAAAGAAGCCCGCTTTCGCGGGTTTTTTTTTGTGCCCGAAATTCGCTACGGTCGAATGTCGACTGGTGTTCCATCCGGGACTACTCGGTACAGCTCTTCGATTTCTGTATCCGTGACGGCGATGCAGCCTGCAGTCCAATCGATTAAGCGATGTGCGGCGCCTAGCCAACCGAAGCCATTTCTAATTCCGTGGATCATGATGTCTCCGCCCGGCGAATATCCGCCGGAACGGGCCTGTTCCAGATCGTGCGGAGAGGGATAGGAAATATGAAGTGCGAGATGAAAGGCGCTCGCAAGATTATGAGAGTCGATGACGTATCGGCCCTCCGGCGTTTTTCGGTCTAAAGCCTTGGTCTTTGTGCCGGTGGACTGATTGCTGAGGGCTATGCGGTACTTGCGAATGACCTCGTGATGCCAATACGCCGTTAGGGTGTGAGCAGACTTTTCTACCACCAATAGATCGGCACGAGTTCCATTGGGGAGAACCTGCGTGGAATTTCGAGTCACGACGTAACCGGCTCCGCCGACTGCAGATAAAGTAATGATCGTAAGTGCTAGTCGATTGAGCTTCATGGAACGCCTTTAGTTCCCGCAGCTGATGCGCGATTAGGACGCGAGAGCACGCAAGACGTTGATTGGATCCTTTTGGATTGCATAGAGAAGGGCTTTCGCCGGACCGGTCGGTTCCCGCCTTCCTTGTTCCCAGTTACGCAATGTGCTGACCTCGACGCGCAGCAACGCGGCGAATTTGGCTTGGCTCAGTTGGGTCTGTTTGCGTACGGCTTGAATAGTGGCTGCCTCAACAAAGAACTCACGAGAGGGTGCGCGCTCACCCCGGACAATTTCACCGGCCTGTTGAATGCTTTCCATCAACTCGTCAAACAATTTCTGCTTCACTTGATCGCCTCTACAAGTTGCGCCAACTGCTTCAGCTGGGCTGGAGTCAGATCCGATTGCTCATTTTTCGAATAAACCGCCAGCATCAGAATCTGAGATTCCGATACCCGCCAAAAGTAAATCACCCGAACACCACCACTTTTCCCACGACCAGGCGTCGCCCACCGGAATTTACGTAGCCCGTTGCCGCCGCGGATGATTGCGCCTGAATCCGGCCGTGCAGCCAAAGTGGCCTGCAATTCGCCATAACTGCCATCCGGCAGCTTCTCCAGAACCTGTCGGGTGAAAACAGGAGTCTCGATGAACACCATATGGAGATAGTACGTCATTGACGTACTATGCGTCAATGACGTACTTCTGATTATTGCCTACCTTGGCGGCAAATTTGTCTGCTGCGAAGGTGTATCTCGGTGGCTAATGGGTCGAATCCTACCCCCGCTACCAACTCACTTCGGTGAGACAAATGAAGCCCGCTGATGCGGGTTTTTTTGTGCCTGAGCTCAGGCACCGTATATCCCTCACGGTCGCTGGACGGCTCCTGACCGATGTTCCGATATTCGCGATTGCGTCACGGCGGCAACGCAGACAAGCCGCATTTTCTGCGAGTTGTCAGGTTCAAATGGACACACGGTAAAGTCGCCGAAATAAGCGGTGTCAAAGTCGGTTGGTTGAGGGATTTCGGTCGGGAGTAACCCATAGCCGTCAGGGGCAAATTTGCCTTCGCTCACACCGAGCAGTCGCTTCGTGCCGATGATCCAAATTCGATAAGTCGGAGCCCCGTTCCATGAGCTCAATCGACCCCTGACTGTGAAGCAAGGCGCGACGAGTCGCTTGTCGGATGCGCAACTCGGGCTCGCGTTCACAGGGTTGCTGGTCAGCGCCATGAGCATGACATTCAAAAGTGCGAGTTGGGGCCATCGTCGCATCTGCGGATTCCTGATCTCGCGCAACTGGATATGTTTATTCAGCCATTTTTCGGAGCCGCGAGATCACAATCGGTGCGCGTTTCTCGTCCGTCAACAAACCTGGCAAATAATTTCCAAAACTGGAATTCGACAGCAATTCCTTCAACTTTCTACGGACGTAATCTTGTAATGCCTCTGACGTCGTTTTCAATTCGTCGCAAGTTCTGGACGACCATCCACGATGTTGAGTATGTCCTCAAGATCGTGGCTCGATGCAATGTCACTACCGCCACGACTGATGAATGCTTCCAGTTTTGTTGCAATGAAGCAGGCAGCCGAAATTACGCGAATCTCCATGTTGTCTATTAGCCGCACCCTCTCTGCTGTTGTCACAGCCTCGGGGTACCATAAATTTGAAAACCCGAGCACGTCGGATTGGGTAGGCATTAGGTCAAACAATACGCCGGTAGTCTTGTGCTTCCAACGGCAGATGACTTCGCTGCTGATATCCCGGGTGAATCCGAGATCCGGCAGGCGATTTTCTACTTGGTGAAACTGATGGAGGGTGGTCGCCTCCACGATCGCATCCACATCCACTGTTGCACGGACTGCCTCGGCCAGCGGGTCCGTGATGAGTAATCCGGCTACGCTACCACCGACAAATACGATCTCCTCACGTAGACGGCCCAGAGAATCTGCAATTACGACCAGACATTCCAAGTTTGGGTCGTTAATCCGCATGGGATATCCCCAGGCGTTGCGAAAGTAATCTTTGTGCCAATGCTCTCTCGCGATTACGGCCAGTGCGCAAGGCATCGATCAGCGCCAGCAGTTCATGTAAGACCGGGTCTGCGAGTGCAGCTTTCGGAACGTGTTGGTGAAGCGGCTCCAAGGAAGGCCCTCGCGCTGTCCCGTGGGCATACGGCCAAACCGGCGCTTCCCCCTTCGCTACGTTGAACTGCTCGGAAAGGGGAGGCGCGCCGAAAGACGTCGGGACACCGCGTTGGACGGCTGGGCTTCCCCCGAGATTCCAGACACCGAGATAAGGTGTAAAGATGGTCTCGGAGGTGGAAGATGGGTACGCGAAGGATGTTCACTCGGGAGTTCAAGTTCGAGGCTGTAAAGCTGGTGACTGAACGAGGCGTGAGGGTGGCGCAGGCGGCTCGGGATCTGGGGATTGGCGAAAACGTCCTAGGCAGATGGGTTCGGGAGGCCGCCGCCGGCAAGGGCAGCGCCTTTCCGGGCCGAGGGGTCATGAAGGTCGAGGATGCGGAGGTGGCGCGGCTTCGTAAGGAACTGGCCCGCACCAAGGCGGAGCGCGACGTTTTAAAAAAAGCCATCGCATTCTTTGCCAAGGACCCGCCGTGAAGTTTGCGTTCATCGCCAAGCATCGTGGCGTTTGGCCGGCGCAGCTGATGTGCAGTGTGTTGGGAGTTTCCCGAGCCGGGTTTTACGAGTGGATGGGTAGGCCCGAGAGCGATCGTGCCAAAGCCAACCGTGAGCTTCTCGGCGCGATCCGCGACAGCTTTGCGCAGAGCGATCAGACCTACGGCAGCCCGAGGGTCTGGCGTGATCTCATCGCCTGGGGCTTCCGGTGCGGCGAGAACCGCGTTGCGCGCCTGATGCTTGCGGCGGGCCTGCAGGCCCGCCGCAAGCGTCGCAGGCTGCCTGGCGACCTTGGATCGCGGCCTGAGACGTCGATCGCCCCCAACCTGCTCGACCGGCAGTTTGAAGCCACGGCGCCGAACCAACGATGGGTGGCTGACTTCACGTACATCTGGACTGACGAGGGCTGGCTGTATTTCGCGGTCGTGCTGGATCTGTTTTCGCGGCGGATCGTCGGCTGGTCGATGAGCCACGAGATGACGGCACAACTAGTCACGGACGCGCTGATCATGGCGATTTGGCGCCGAGGACGGCCGACGCAGCTGCTGCATCATTCCGACCAGGGCAGCCAATACACGAGCGAGCGTTTCCAAACCTTGCTCTCGGAGTTTGGCATTACATGCAGCATGAGCCGTCGCGGTGACGTGTGGGACAACTCTGCGATGGAGAGTTTTTTCTCGAGCCTGAAAACCGAACGGACGACTCGGTCACGGTATCGGACGCGAAACGAAGCACGAGCAGATTTGTTTGATTACGTCGAACGGTTCTACAATCTTCGCCGACGTCATTCGACCATCGGGTATGTCAGCCCGGCGGAGTTCGAATCCATGACGGCGACGGTCTAAGGGTGGTGTCCGGATAATCGGGGGAAGCCCACGTCTCGTGATGATCAGGACAAGCCGACTACTCGGCCGATCGGAGCAGGAGGGAGCAAGGCGCGTGCATTTGGTCTGAATTCCGCTTGCACACCTGACCCTTCACAAACGACTTGGCCCAACGGGGGTCCGCAAGGTCAAGGGGAGCGCAACGCCGATTCGAAGGCCGGGGAATGTCCTGAGTAAAGGACCTCAGGAGGCCATCGGCCCACTGAAATAACCTTGCGGCGTTTCTCGGTAACGGCGAGGATGATCCCGTTGGCAACATGAGGCAGAGGCGTGTATGACTGATTGTCGCAACTTGAGCCGGGTCGGATCTTTGGTCATGAGGCTCCTGCTCATGTTCATTGCGTCCGGCGCGCAGGCCGGCGACGCGCCCGCTGCCGCATCGATCGCGCCGGCCACGATTCCGCTGACGCGTCAGATGGACTTTACCTCTGGCATCAACGGCAAGTCCTATCGGTTGCAGGTCGCGCTGCCGTTTTCGCCGCCGCCACCGAACGGCTTCCCGGTGGTGTATGTGCTGGATGGCGATTACTATTTCGGTACCTTCGCGGCCGCTGCGCGCGGCCGGGCGATGTTCGGTCAGGATCTACAAGCGGCGATCATCGTCGGTGTCGGGTATCCGGATGCCTCGGAGGATCCGAAGGTATCGATGGTGCGGCGCAGCCTTGACCTTACGCCGACCGAGGACCCCACCACGGTGTCCTTCATGAAGAAGATCGGCATGGAGCCCGAAGCGATGGGCGGTGCGGACGCCTTTCTCGATATTCTTGAGAAGGAGGTCAAGCCGAGGGTCGCCGCCATGGCGCCGGTGGATGCATCGCACAGCACCCTTTTTGGTCACTCCCTCGGCGGGCTGTTTGTCTTGCATGCGTTGTTCACACGGCCCACCTCGTTCTCGACTTTCCTCGCGATCAGTCCCTCCATTTGGTGGGACGGTCGCAGTGTGCTGCGTGACGAAGCCGCATTCGCGCGCCGGGTGAGTGCAGGGGACGTGACGCCGCGGGTCTTCATCGCCGTCGGTGGCGATGAAGAAACACCGCCCAAGCGAGTATTGCCGGGCGGCCCGACGAAAGCCGAGACAGACGAACAGATCCGTCATGCCCGCATGGTGGGCAATGCGAAGGATCTGGCCGAAAGACTGAAAGCGTTGAAGGGGAAGCCGGGCTTTGTGGTCAAGAGCCGTGTCTACGGCCGCGAAGACCACATGACGGTGCCGTTTGCCAGCCTGCACGCAATGCTCGACTTCGCACTGGCGCTGCCCTGAGGCTCTTTCCTGACAGTTGTCTTCCGCTGCGGCGCTAGATCGGGGAAAGCATGAGTAACAAATTTCGGATCCGATTGGCCGTTCTCTCGTTCCTCCTCCTTGTGGTCTCGGTTGCAGGCTCGCCGTACCTTGCGCTGTATCAGATGCGCGACGCGATTGCGCGCGAGGACTACGACGTCCTCAATGAATACATCGACTACGACGCGTTGCGGGAGAACCTCAAAGGTCAGTTCACCGTTCAGGTGACCGAGGAAATGTCGAGGGATTCGAAATACCGCAAAGGGCCGCTGGGGGGTGGTGCCGCGACGCTGCTGGTGGCGACGCTTGTCGGAAGACTCGTCGACGTGTTCGTCCAGCCCCACGTGATCGAGATCTTGCTGCGCAATGGCACGGCACTCGATCCGCCGCGGCGGTCCCGCGGCACGGTCCCTCTCCAGCCTCGGATCGAGTCTGGATACGATGGAATGAACCGGTTCGTGGTCGCCTTCGTCCGCGGGAACCGAAGTGAGGACACCACGCGGCTCGTGCTGCGCCGCCAATGGCTTTTTGTCTGGAAAGTCACCTCGATCTCGGTGGACGCCAGGGCGTTCGTCAGGTCACTGGAGAGCCCCTAGCGGTGCGAACGGGATCCATGGCGCCGGCGTCCGCGCGGTGTGGCGTTGCCGGACCTTGGAGCACGGCGGGAAGCTTCTCGAGGTTCGCCCACGGTACAGTGGAGGTGCAAATCCACTCTGCGGTAGGCCCATGCCCCGACGCGTGGCACGGCCGGTGGTGAGTTTGGAGCTACAGGGGAGCATGAGATGAATCATCGGCGAATCCGGGGTTGCTTGTTGGCGGTGCTGCTCACGGCGCCTTGGCATGTCATGGGGGCACCGATGCCCGCCGGCGCGGCGGACGGGGGACTCTTCTTCAGCCAGGATCCGGCGCTGAACGCCAACAAGCAGGTGGTTTTCCATATCCTGCGCGACCTTCTGGAGGCCAACCACTGGGAACTGGCCGACCGCTACATCGCGCAGGAGTACCGCCAGCACAATCCCAACGCAGCGGACGGCCGCGCGGCGGTGGTGGCGTACTTTACCGAGGTGCTGAAAGTGCGCCCCAGCGACATCCCGGACCGGCTGCACACTCCGGTCATCGCCGTGCTGGCCGAGGGCGACCTTGTCACCGTCCTGTATCCGCGCCGGGTACGTGACGGCGGCAGTGAGTACCACACGACCTGGTTCGATACCTGGCGCATCCGCGACGGCAAGGCGGTCGAGCATTGGGATCCCGCGCTGCTGCACGAGAGCCCGGAGCTGCAGTAGGGGCGTGTGCGCCAAGGCCGGCGCGACAGGAGGCTGAGCGTGTTCCGCCGCGGTTGATTCCCGGTTCGCGCGTTGTGGAATGCAGTGGGATCCGGGACGCTAGGCTCGGTCTGGGGTAAAGGG
>CAXBRZ010000065.1:0-9991 GCA_963978075.1 uncultured bacterium
ACCACTCGGCGGTTACCCCCAGAGTGGTCTGCGCACAAAAGGCAGCCGCTTACTTGCGATTGGACGGGAAGACTTCGTAACCCTCTTCCTTCGGCTTGTCGTCGGTCATTTGCGGCGGGAATCCGACACCCAACACCTTGACGCCCATGGGCTCTTCATAGCGGCGGATTACGTTCGGCGAGAGTTCGCGCGGACCGTAGGTCGCGGCGCTCTTCTTGAAGATGTCGAGGATCAACGGCGACAGCTCCAGAGGCACGTGGTGCTTTTGGGCAATCGAATCAAACAGTCCGACGTCCTTGATCACGAGGTCCATCGTGAAGTTGATGTCACGGCTGCCGTTCAGGATGACCTGCGATTCGGTCTCATGGACGAACGAGTTGCCCGAGGAAATTCGGATCGCCTCGTAGACGGTGTTCATGTCGAGGCCCACCACCTTCATGGTGGTCAGAGCCTCGGCCAGTGCCACCAGGTGCGCCGTGCACAGGTAGTTGGTCATCACCTTCAGGACCGAAGCGGAGCCGATCGGGCCGGTGTGCAGGATCTGGCAGCCGAGGATCTTCAGGATTGGCAGCACGCGCTCGAAGCCCGCCCGTTCGCCGCCAGCGAAAATCGAGATGTTGCCGGTCGCGGCGCGATGGCAGCCGCCTGATACCGGACATTCCATGGCGAGCGCCCCGGTGGCCTCCACCAGCGGCGCGAGACGCTTGATCTCCGCCTCGTCCGTGGTGCTCATCTCCATCCAGATCTTGCCAGGGCTGAGGCCTGCGATCACGCCGTCCGCGGCTTCCAGTACCTCGGCCGAGGCCGCCGGGGAGGGCAGGCAGGTGATGACCACATCAACCTGTTCGGCCATCTCCTTGGGCGAGGCGGCGCTCTTGGCGCCCATGGCAACGAATTTGGCCACCAGATCCGGGTTGAGGTCGCGCACGGTCAGGTCGGCGCCGTTGCGGGCCAGATTTCCGGCAAGGCTTGCGCCGACGTTGCCGAGACCGATGAAGCCAATCTTGGGGAGGGTCATGGAGTGCTCGTTTGGGATTCAGGTGGATAACAGGACGCCGTGGCCGGGCCGGCCGACAATGGCCGAAGGCTAGCGAGGCGAGAAAATGGCCCGCAAGTGAATTTTTTTGCGCTTCGGACAATAAATTTGGGCCCGTTTCCAGGGCGGCGCGGGCGGGCGCTTTGCGGGTTATGATGCGACGGCATCTGGCCGTTGCAGGCTGGGGTCTGCTCTCCGCTGGGGGGCTGTTGAAACGACCCGGGGGGGACTGTGGAGCAAAAATCGCTGCAGGCGGGGGACGTTGAAAATACGACCTCTACGCTGATCCGTTGGTACGTGCTGATCATGATGGTACTGGTCTACACGCTCAGCATCGCTGACCGCTACGTCGTTTCGACGGTGCTGGATTCGATCAAGGCCGAACTGCACCTGACCGATGGCGGGGTCGCCATGCTGACCTCCTGGCCGCTGGCACTGTTTTACGTGGTACTCGGCTTCCCGATCTCCTACGTCCTTGACCGGCACAGCCGCCGCAACATTGTGGCCGTTTCGATTGCGCTTTGGTCGGCAATGACGATCCTGTGCGGCAAAGCCCAGACGATCGTTGGCTTTGCGCTGACCCGCATCGGGGTCGGCGTGGGCGAGGCGGGTGGGACACCGGGCGCCAATACCATCCTGTCGGACTACTTTCCGGCCTTCCGCCGACCGATGGCGCTGACGATCTTCTCGCTGGGCGCTCCGATCGGAGCGTGGCTGTCCTACAACTTTGCCGGCGACGTCGCCGTGCAGTACGGTTGGCGCAAGGTGTTCTGGGTGCTCGGTGCGCCGGGTTTTGTGGTGGGCCTCCTCATCTGGCTGACCATCAAGGAACCGAAGCGCGGCCAGCTTGACCACACGGTGGAAGGGGAACCTCCCAGCGTTTCGGAGACGGCAAAGTTCCTCTGGGAGCAGCGCTCGGCCGTGCATGTGATGCTGGCGAGCGCCCTCACGGCCCTGTGGGGCTGGGGACTGATCTACTTCACGCCCTCCTTTCTGCAGAGAATCTACCTGCTAAACGCATCCCAGGCTGGCGATATCACCGGACCCATACACCTCTGGGGCGGAGGCTTCGCAACCGCCGCGACCGGGTGGCTGCTGGGACTTGGTATGTTCAAGGATCCCCGACGTATCGTCTGGTTCATGGGCACGATCATCGGTATTGCGACCTTTGCTTCCATCGGGATCTACTGGACGCGCGACCTCGCGCTCGCGCGTGCCCTTTTCTGGATCTTCATTCCGTCGATTTACTTTTACATCGGGCCGTGTTTCGGCATCCTGAACAATCTCGCCCGCCCGCGCATGCGGGCGATGTTCTGCGCATCCACCCTGTTTGTCGCCAACGTCGGCAATCTGCTTATCGCACCGTTTTACGTGGGCGGCCTCAGCAACTGGTTTGACCCGCTCGGACAAGGCACTGGCGAGTCCCTGCGCCTTGCGCTGCTGTGCCTCGCGCCGGTCGGCTTCTGGGCGACGTTCCACTACTTCTGGTCGGCGCGGCAACTCGTCCAGGATCAGGAGCGGGCCACGGGCATCAAGATCTAAGGGGTGCCCGGGCGCCCCGCCCGCCGGTGAAGGCATCGGCGGTAAGTTCAATTGGAGACTGACATGAAGACTTTGCTGCATTACATCGACGGCGCGTTTGTGGAGCCGGTCACCGATATGGGTCGTTTTCCGGTCATCAATCCGGCGACCGAGGAGCAGGTGGCGGAGATCGCCATGGGTTCTGCCTTGGACGCCAACATGGCGGTGGCGGCCGCCCATCGGGCGTTCCAGACCTACTCCCTCACGACGCTCGAGGAGCGCATCGCGCTCATGGAAAAGCTGCTCGAGATCTACATGCGCCGGTACGGCGAAGTGGCCGATGCAATCACCACCGAAATGGGCGCGCCGAAGGATTTCTCCAACAACGCCCAGGCGGAGTGCGGCTCCGGCCACATCAAGGAAACCCTGAAGGCCGCACGTGCGCTTGACTGGGAAGAACGCAGCGGGGCACGTGGCAACGTCGTGCGCGAGGCGATCGGCGTGTGTGGGCTCATCACGCCGTGGAACTGGCCGATGAACCAGGTTGCCGCCAAGGTGGCACCCGCTCTCCTGGCAGGTTGCACCGTCGTGCTGAAACCGTCCGAGCAGAGTCCGCTGTCAGCGCAGATTTTTGCCGAGTGCGTGCATGAGGCAGGGTACCCGGCCGGCGTGTTCAACATGGTGCACGGCACCGGAGTCGAAGTGGGCAATGCCCTCTCGGTGCATCCGGACATCGAACTCATGTCCTTCACCGGCTCGACGCGGGCGGGTATCGCCGTGGCCAAGGCGGCGGCCGAGTCGGTCAAGCGCGTCTCGCAGGAACTCGGCGGCAAGTCACCGAACATCGTCTTCGCCGACGCCGACGTCGAAAAGGCCGTCAAGCGTGGCGTGCTGCACTGCATGAGCAATACCGGCCAGTCCTGCAATGCGCCGACGCGCATGCTCGTCGAGGCTTCGGTGTACGAGAAGGCAGTCGAGGTTGCGGCCGCAACGGCTGCCAAGGTCAAGGTCGGTGATCCGACCGAGCCGGGCAACCACATCGGGCCCCTCGCGTCGGGTATCCAGTTCCAGCGTGTGCAGCACTGGATCGAGGCTGGCATTGCCGAGGGCGCACGCGTGGTCGCCGGCGGACCGGGCCGACCCGAGGGCATTGCGAAGGGTTTCTATGCCCGTCCGACCGTCTTCGCCGACGTCAACAACCAGATGCAGATCGCCCGCAACGAGGTGTTCGGCCCCGTCCTCGTGCTGATTCCCTTCAAGGACCTGGACGAGGCAATCGCGATCGCCAATGACACACCCTACGGCCTTGCCGCCTACGTGCAGACGGGAGACCACCAGAAGGCGCTGTATGTCGCCAAGCGGCTGCGTGCGGGCAGCGTCTACCTGAACGGTGTGGGCCAGGACTACAGCTCGCCATTCGGCGGCTTCAAGCAGTCAGGCAACGGCCGTGAATGGGGCAAGTACGGCCTGCTCGATTTCCTCGAGTTCAAGGCGATCAACGGTTACTACGAGGCCTGAAACGATGAAGCTTGTCGATATCGAGACGTTTGTCGTCGGTAATCCGCCACCCCACTATGGCGGCCGTTACTTTGTGTTCGTGAAGATCACCACGGACGGCAATGTCTCCGGTATCGGCGAGGCTTACTGCGTCCCGTTCGAGCCCCACCTCGTCGCCAAGATGTGCGAGGACCTTTTCAACCGCTACATGCGCGGCGAGGATCCTCACCGGATCGAGCACATGTGGCGCCGGGTCTATTCGGCGGGGTTCACGCAACATCCCGACCTGTCGGTCATGGGGTGCATGTCGGCGCTCGAGATGGCCTGCTGGGACATCATCGGCAAGGAAGCGAACCAGCCGGTCTACAACCTGCTCGGCGGCAAGGTGCATGAGCGCCTGCGCTCCTACACCTACATCTATGCCCGCCCGGGCGATACGGTGGACGTCTATCAGGATCCCGAGTTGTCGGCGGTCCGTGCGGCCGAATACGTCGCACAGGGATTCACGGCGATCAAGTTCGATCCGGCCGGGCCCTACACGGCGTTTGACGGGCGCCAGTTGTCGTTGCATGCGCTCGATCTGTCGGAGCGCTTTTGTGAAGTATTGCGCGAGGCGGTGGGCTCGAAGGCGGATCTCCTTTTCGGTACGCACGGCCAGATGACGGCTGCCGGCGCGATCCGTCTGGCCCGCCGGCTCGAGAAATACGATCCACTGTGGTTCGAAGAGCCGGTTCCGCCGGATGCTCCCGAGGAAATGGCGAAGGTCGCCCGCGGCACGACCATCCCGATTGCGGCAGGTGAGCGCCTGACGACCAAGTATGACTTCGGTCGGATGCTGGCCGCGGGCTCTGCGGCCATCCTGCAGATGAACCTCGGTCGGGTCGGTGGCATTCTCGAAGCCAAGAAGATTGCCGGCATGGCGGAAGTCAGCCACGTGCAGATCGCGCCGCATCTCTACTGCGGTCCGGTCGTCGGCGCGGCCAACGTGCAACTCGCGACCTGTAGCCCGAACTTCCTCATTCAGGAAAGCATCGAGCGCTGGGGTGGCTTCCATGCCGAGGTTCTGAGCAAGGGAATCCGTTGGGAAGAGGGTTACATCATTCCGCCGACGGAGCCAGGGCTTGGTATCGAACTCAACGAGGCCGTGTGCCGAGCCCACCCCTATACCGGCACGGCCCTGCATCTGGACATGACGGGTCATCCGGTCGTCTGACACCGTGAGCACCGCATCGGGTCGCTGCGAGTGCGGGGCCGTCACTTATCGGGTGAACGGACCATTGCGCGAGGTGGTGGCATGCCATTGCAAGCAGTGTCGCCGCACGAGCGGGCATTACAGCGCGTACACCTCGTCCGCGGTCGCCGACCTTGAGTTGGTCCACTCGGACGGACTGCGCTGGTATCGGTCCTCCGAGGCCGCAGAGCGCGGCTTTTGCGAGCGGTGCGGCAGCAATCTCTTCTGGCGTCCCTCGGCCGAGCCGGCACGGATCAGCATCGCTGCCGGGACTCTGGACGGAGCGACCGGCCTGCGCATCAGTCGCCACATCTTTGTGGCCGACGCAGGCGATTACTACACCCTTGCGGCGGGCGAAGCCCAGCACCCCGAATGGTAGGGATGCGTCAGCCGCGCAGGCGCAGGCCCTCCGGGTCGTACAGCGGCTTCAGGCGGACAACAGCCTTGGCCACGTGTCCCAGAATGTCGAGCGTGAAGACCTCGCCTTCATTGGCGTACTCGGCAGGCACAAAGCCGGCGGCGAGGCTGCGGTCGATGCAGTGGCCGTATGCACCGGAGGTGACGTAACCCACGGCCTTGCCATCCTTCATGATGGATTCATATCCAACCACGTCCGCATCCAGCGCATCGACTTCCATGACGACGAAGCGTCGTTTCGCACCGTGCTGCTGCTCGGCGAGCGCGGCGGCACGGCCCACGAAATCACCCTTGTTGAACGCGACATAGCGGTCGAGGCCTGTTTGGCCCGGCGTGTAGTCCGGCCGGAAGTCCCGGTTGAAGGATCCGTAGTTCTTCTCGAGCCTGAGTGAAGAGAGTGCGCGTCCGCCGAAATGGACGAGGCCCAGCCTCCCGCCGGCATTGCAGATTTCCTCGTGCAGTGCGACGAAAAAATCCGGCGTCGTCCATACCTCGTAGCCGAGTTCACCGGTGAAACCGGCACGGGTCAGGATGACGGGTGCGTAGCCGATGGACGTTTCACGCACGTCAAAGAGCTTGAATGCATCATTTGACAGGTCGGTGCGCGTCAGCGGCTGCAGCAATTCGCGAGACAGAGGACCTGCTATCGACAATCCACAGAGGGTCGAGGACGCCGAACGCACGAAAACGTTCTCGGGTGGCTGCATCTGCCAGAACCAGCGCAGGTGGAACTCCTCGGCAAAGCCCGATCCGACAATGAAAAATCGATCTTCCGCCAGACAGGCAATCGACAGGTCGCCCACCAGCCGGCCCGCTTCGTTCAGCATCGGCGCAAGCGCGAGGCGTCCCGGACGCGGAATGCGGCAAGCAAAGATGCGGTCGAGCCAGGCGCGCGCACCCGCTCCTGTGACCTCGTACTTGCCGTAGTTGCTGGTCTCGTACACACCGACCCGGCTACGGACTGCCCGGCATTCCTCCCGCACGATGGGGAACGCTTCGGATCGTCGATAGGTCGGGGTTTCGCGCTTTTCCACGCCCTCCGGCGCGAACCAGAGCGCATGCTCAAGACCAAAGTTCGCACCCATCACCGCGCCGCGCGCAAGCAGGCGATCGTACAGGGGAGAGCGTCGCACCGGGCGCGCCGCTTCCAGTTCCTCGTTCGGATACGCGAGGCGAAAGCGACGGCTGTAGTTTTCCGGCACCTTGATCGAGGTGTACTTCGGTGTGGCAAACGTACCGTAACGGGATACATCCATGGAGAGGATGTCCTGGCCTGGATCACCCTCGGCCATCCAGCGCGAGAGCATGAGCCCGATGCCGCCGCCTTGGCTGAAGCCCGCCATGACGGCACAGGCGACCCAGTAATTCTTCAGGCCGCGGACCGGACCGACCAGCGGATTGCCATCGGGTGCGAAGGTGAAAGGGCCATTGATGGCCTTGCGGATGCCGACCTGACCCAGCGCCGGGAAGTGCCGGAAGCCGACCTCGAAGTACGGCGCGAGCCGCTCGAAGTCATCGGGCAGCAGTTGCATCGAGAATTCCTGCGGCGTCGTGTCCGGAGACCAGACATGGCCGTTGGGCTCATATGTGCCGATGAGTGCGCCGCCACGCTCCTGACGCATATAGATTTCGCCGGAGTAGTCCGTGGTGTTGACGATCTCCTGGGGGCGACCTGCCAGTTCGGGGATGTCTTCGGTGAGCAGGTAGTGGTGTTCCATGGCTAGCACCGGCAGCTCGATGCCGACCATGCGGCCGATCTCGCGGGCCCAAAGCCCGCCGCAGTTGACCACGTGTTCGGCGTGGATTTCGCCCTTGCTGGTCACCACGGTCCAGCTGCCATCGGACCGCGGTTCGAGGCGCGTGACGCGCGTGAATCGTTCGACTTCGGCACCGAGCGTCTTGGCCGCTTTCACGTACGCATGGGTGGTGCCGGAAGGATCGCAGTGGCCGCCATCGGCGCGCCATAGTGCTCCGGTGAAATACTGTGGATCGATCAGCGGATTGAGACGCGTGGCCTCTTCCATCGTGATCATCTCGGTCTCCATGCCGAGATACCGCGCGCGCGAACAGATCAGCTTCAGCGAGTCGAGCTCACCGGGCGTGGCCGCCAGCATCAGGCCGCCGTTCGGGTGCAGGCCGCAGGATTGACCGGAAAGCTGCTCGATCTCCCGATACAGGTCGATCGTGTACTTCTGCAGGCGGGAAATGTTCGCCTCACCATTGAAGGTGTGCATGCCACCCGCGGCATGCCAGGTGGAGCCCGAAGTCAGTTCGCTCTGCTCCAGGAGGACGACATCCGTCCAGCCGATCTTCGCGAGGTGATACAGAACGCTCGCGCCAACGACGCCGCCGCCGATGACCACAACTTGTGCAGAGTTCTTCATGGATGGGCCTTTGCCAGATGCTCGAGCCATTCGCGGAAGTGCTGTGCGTAGGTCGAGGGAGCCAAAACAAGGATGCCGGAGGGGTGCGGAATCATTACAACCTGCACTTGGGCCAGCGTCGTGGCGGCCGCGTGACCGGGGGCGAAGACCCCAGGGTCGAGATCGAGGCGGCAACCACGCGTCAGGAGAACGCGCCATCCAGCGCCCACAAGATCGAACACTACGTACCCGGAGGATTGGTCAACCACGATGGCGCCGGTGCCCAGCAGGCCAGCAATGCGTGCAGCGGATTCATTCGGCGGGCGGACGGGCGCCAGAATCCACCAGCGCTCAGGGCGGGTGCAGGCGGCGACATAGGTGTCCGACCAGGTCGCTGCACCGAAGCTTGGCAGGTGCAGGTCACGCGCGCGCCCGGCGTAGATGACGTCCCGGCCGCGCCCACGACGGGCGGTTACTTCCACGAGGTCGCCCTCTGAGCGTTCGATGCGAAGCTTGGAAGGCTCAGGCACGGACACGGACGTTCTCCGGGTCGAGGTGATGCGGGCTCACAATCTCGACGTCATACACCTCGTCAAACATCGGGGCCCGAGCAAGCAGTCGTGTGCCATGCCGCTGGTGGCCACCGCGCAGGAGGGCAAGTCCAAGCCAGCCGACCTGCTCGGTGGCAGGCGTTGAGGAGGTGATGTAGCCGAGTGACTCATCGGGCTGGTGAGGATCGACCAGATGCACGCCATTGCGCAGGCGCTGTTCGGCATCCAGTGGGCGCACGCCGACGAGTTGCAGCCGGTTCCCGTCGAGCAGGGCGGCACGCCGCGCCAACGTGGCTCCAATGTAGTCGTCACTAGCCCGGCACAATCGCCCGAATCCGAGGTCTTGAGCGCTAGTCTGGCCGTTGAGCTCGGCGCCCGTGACATGCCCCTTTTCAATGCGCAGGGTATTCAGGGCATCCAGCCCATAGGGCTTGAGGCCCAGAGGCGCACCGAGTTCGAGGATACGGGTCCAGACCTCGGTGGCGTACCGCGCCGGAACCGCGAGTTCGTAGGCGAGTTCTCCCGAGAAGGAAATCCGGAACAGGCGGCCTGGTACGCCCGCGATGCGCGCGCCGGCGACGGCCATGAATGCAAAGGACTCCGCACCGACATCCACACCCTCGACCACCTCGGAGAGGACTGCGCGTGCCAGCGGGCCGGCAAGCGCAAACTGCGCCCAGTGGTCGCCGACGTCGGTGAGTGTGATGTCGCGCTGCGGATGCACGGTCTGGCGATGAAATTCGAGGTGCTCAAGCACGGTAGCAGCATTCACGGTCGTCGTGCTGATCAGAAAGTGGTCCTTGCCGAGGCGCGCCACGGTGCCGTCGTCAAGGACGATGCCGTCCTCGCGCAACATGACGCCATAACGACACCGTCCCATCGCGAGCGTCGACATCCGGTTGGCATAAACAAAATCAAGAAACACGGCGGCATCGCTGCCATGCACCTCGATCTTGCCGAGGCTCGAGACATCGGTGATGCCGACTTCGCTCGCGATCAGGCGGGCGGCGGTTTCCCGGTCGCCGCGCTTGCCGGGCGCCGCGACATCATGGAAATGTTCGCCTCGGGAGGGGTCAATCATTCAGGCACCTACAATGCCAACGTCGTTAGCCTCTCGGCCGCTCTCGCGACGCTGCGCGAACTGTCCTCCAGCAATCAGGCGGCCTACCGCTCGATCCATGGGACTGGCACTGCGCTCATGGACGGCATCGCCGCTGCCGCGCGACGCCACGGCGCCGAACTCCAGGTCAGCGGACTGCCGTCCGCGTTCCACACATGCTTCTCCCCCAAGCCCATCCTCGACTACGCGAGCTACACGACAGCGGATAGCCGGCGCCTCGGGCTGTTCCTCGCGGCGCTGTTGGAACGCGGCATC
>CAXBRZ010000066.1:0-9985 GCA_963978075.1 uncultured bacterium
CAGATCCGCATGAAAGATACCGGCCGCATGAAACGCGCCGAGCGTTGCGCCAAGGCGATGCCAGAGTTCAGAGGGCATCTGTCCGAGGCGCATCGACAACGGGCGCGCACCACTGATCCTGACCGTCAGCAGAGCCGCCCGATACGTCGCTGCGCCTGCCAGCTCGAACAACGCCCCCACCGGCCGGGCTGCGGGCAAGCCGACATCCTCCAGATGCGCGAGCAGTCTCAGTTCGCGAAAGCTGCGCGTCCGCTCGGCGCCAAGATAAAGATACCGGTCTTTCACACACCGCCCTACAAGGCCACCACGGCGATAGCGACGCAGGGCGAGTTCGGGCCCACCGGGCACCAGCGGAGGCAGGAACCAGGCACTGCCCCGGCCGCGAGCGGCCCGAATCACGGCCCCGTCTGTCGGCAGCCTCGCCGGATCAAAGTGCTGCACACCCGGATGCGTGAACCGCTGCGGGTCGTATAGGATCGCACCGGTATCCGTTGCGATACGCTCGAGCCGCATGATGTTCACCCCTCCCCCGTCGAGATCGCCACCGGCCACCGTCTGTCTGTTGCGCCTGTCAGCGATCGGCGATACCTGCCACGCGCTGGCCCTTCTGCGGACGCTGCAGTCAGCGTGGCCGAATGCCCGCTTCACGTGGATCATAGGCCGCGTCGAGCACAAACTGATGTCGCTGCTGCCCGAGGTCGAGTTTATCAGTTACGACAAGCGGGGCGGCCTTTCCGCGTTGCGACAGGTCCATGCCGCCCTGCGTGGCCGTCGATTCGATGTGCTGTTGCACGCCCAGCTGGCATTCCGCGCCAGCGTCATCAGCGCCCTCGTCCGGGCGGACGTGCGCTTAGGCTTTGACCGGCGGCGCGCACGCGAGCTGCAATGGCTGTTCACCAACCGCAAGGTTGCAGCGCGTGAGGCCGAGCACGTGCTCGATTCCTTGCTGGGATTCGCCGAGGCGCTGGGTGTGCCGCGCAGCGCTCCGGTCTGGAACCTGCCCCTGCCCGAAGAGGCACGCGCTTATGCGCGAAAACTCCTGCCGGTCCCGGGCAAGGCGATGATCATCAGTGCCTGTTCGAGTCACTCCCTGCGCAACTGGTCTCCTGAACGCTATGCGGCAGTGGCAAGGCATGCCGTGGAGCGCGGCATGCCGGTGGTGCTGTGCGGCGGGCCTGGTCCGGCCGAAAGGGAGATGGCGGACCGCATCAAGGCCGCGGCAGGCGTTGAACTTCAGGATCAGGTGGGTCGGGACACCCTGCCCCGGATGCTTGCCACTCTCGAACGCGGCCGCGTGCTGCTCAGCCCCGACTCCGGGCCCGCCCACATGGCGACCATGGTCGGCCTACCTGTCATTGGCCTGTATGCCGCGACCAACCCGGCGCGCAGCGGGCCGTATCTGAGCCTGCGGCACTGCGTCGATGCGTACGGCGCCGCCGCCCTCGCCTATCGGGGGCGGCCCGCCAGCAGCCTGCCATGGACCGAGAAGATCGAAGAACCCGGCGTCATGGACCTGATCAGCGTCGATGCCGTCATTGAAAGGCTGGAAGGGATTTTGCAGGGTCCACCGGAGGTCTGAGGCGCGGTATCCTCGCAGACTGCCTGCCCCGATATTGTCGGGCTGACCCCGAGGGACTCCGATGACACGCCTGATTTCGAAACTCACGCTCACAGGCCTCGCTCTGGCATCCGTTCTGGCAACCCAGAGCGCACCGGCCGCCGCCGATCCCGCCACCACGGCGCCACTGCTGGGATTCAGCCCCGAGCACTCGGCCCGGCAGCACGCATTGGAAGCCCGCTTCGATGCAGGTCTCAATGCCGCCGACATGAAGGCTTGGCTTGAACAGATGACCATGGCTCCCAATCAGGTAGGGTCACCGCACGACAAGGCCAACGCCGAATTCATGCTCGGGCTGTTCCGCTCGTGGGGATTCGACGCGCGGATCGAAACCTTCAAGGTGCTCTACCCGACACCGCGCAAGGTCGCCCTTGAACTCGTTGCTCCGCGTCATGTGAAAGCCGGCCTCATCGAACCGGCCGTTGCCGGCGACCGCACCTCATTGATCACCAAGGATGTACTGCCGCCCTACAACGTCTATGGCGCGGACGGGGATGTCACGGCAGAAGTGGTGTATGTCAATTACGGCATGCCGGATGATTACAAGGAACTTTCGCGACGTGGCATTTCGGTCAACGGCAAGATCGCGATCGCGCGGTACGGCAAGGGCTGGCGCGGGCTCAAGCCGAAGCTTGCGCAGGAACACGGGGCTGTTGGCTGTCTGATCTACAGCGACCCGCGGGATGACGGTTACGGCGCCGCAGACCCGTACCCGGAGGGGCCCGGGAGAGCCGAACGTAGTGTCCAGCGCGGCTCGGTGGCGGACATGCCGCTCTACTCGGGCGACCCACTGACACCCGGCATCGGTGCCACGGACGACGCTCCACGCCTCACGCGCGAGCAGGCCAAGAGCCTGCTGCGGATTCCGGTGCTGCCCATCGCGTGGGCCGACGCCAAGCCGATTCTGGAATCGCTTGCAGGCCCGTTGGCGCCGCGCGGCTGGCGGGGTGGCCTGCCAATGGCCTACCACCTCGGCAGCGGGCCGGCCAAAGTTCATCTGACGATCGAGTCCGACTGGTCGCTGCGCCCGGTCTACGACGTGATCGCCATGCTGAAGGGAAGTGAATTTCCCGACGAATGGATCATTCGCGGAAATCACCATGACGGTTGGGTGTATGGCGCCGATGACCCCTTGTCCGGCAATGTCTCCATGATGGGCGAGATGAAGGCCATCGGTGCACTGGCCGCCACGGGCTGGCGTCCACGCCGGACGCTCGTCTATGGCAGCTGGGACGGAGAAGAAGCGGGCCTGCTGGGATCCACCGAATGGGTTGAAACCCATCTGCCGGAGTTAAGCGCGAAGGCGGTGGCTTACATCAACTCCGACTCCAATTCAGCGGGATTCCTGGGGATGGGCGGAAGCCATTCCCTGCAGAAGTTGATGAACGAAATCGCCGGCAGCGTCGAGGACCCCTCGTCTGCTGCGACCGTGCTGGCCAAGGCGCGGGCACGGGAAATCCTCAGCGGCCGACATGGTGATGAGGAGGGGCGCCGCGTCGCTGATTCCCTGATGCAAGGAGGCGACCTTCCCTTGGAAGCCTTGGGCTCGGGCTCGGATTTCACGCCATTCCTGCAGCATGCAGGGATTGCCTCTTTGAATCTCGGCTTCGGTGATGACGATCCTTCAGGCGTCTACCACTCCATCTACGATTCCTTCGACCACTACATACGCTTCAATGATCCCGACCTGCGCTATGGCGTCACGCTGGCCAAAGTAGCGGGGCGGGCGATGCTGCGCCTTGCCAATGCCGACATACTGCCGATGCGCGCCACGGAATTCGCGGCGGTAACAGCGCACTATGTGGATGAAATCGAAGCCACTGCGCAGTCGATGCGCCGTAGCACGGAAGAGGAATCAAGGGTGCGGGAGATGAAACTCTATGACCTCGCCCGCAGTCACAACGACCCCGCCACAGCCGCAGCGCCCGAAGCCGAGGTGCCGTACCTTAATTTCGCACCCTTGCACAATGCCGTGAACCGCCTCGCTGCCAGTGCCCGGCAGTTCGACAGCGCGCTCGCCGAAGCCGTGCGACGGGGAGACGGCGACCTGGCCGTCCGCCAGTCGGTCAATACCGCCCTGCGCACACTGGAGCAATCGCTTCTCGGTAATCCCGGTTTGCCCGGCCGACCCTGGTACCGTCACGTGGTCTACGCACCCGGCACCTACACCGGCTATGGCGTCAAGACCTTGCCCGGTGTCCGGGAGGCGGTCGAGGAGCGCCAGTATGCAGGCGTAGACCCCGCGATCCATCAGGCTGTCGCCGCTCTGGAGGCCTATCGTGCGAAACTCGACGCAGCGCGCGAAGGCATTGCCGAGCGCAAGCCCTGATCGCATCGGCCTGACCTGATTATGGATATTGCGACCGATTCTTAAATCGCAATCGGATCGCGCAAGGAGAACGTCAATGTCGGAAATGCTGGTTCCCGTTTCACCCGGCGAGGTGATGGACAAGATTACGATCCTGCGCATCAAGGCAGCGCGCATGCGCGATGAAACCAAACTTGCCAACGTGCGGCGGGAGTTGGAGATCCTTGAGCGGACGTGGGCGGACTCCGTTTACGGCAAAGCCGATATCGCGGCCGAGACCGCGGCGCTACAGGCCGTCAACGAGCGGCTGTGGGTCATTGAAGACGACATCCGGGACAAGGAACGGGCGCAGGAGTTCGACGCGGGATTCATCGCGCTGGCCCGCTCCGTCTACATCGAGAACGACGAACGCGCAGCCATCAAAAAGCGCATCAACACCGCGCTCGGTTCTGCGATCGTCGAGGAAAAAAGTTACGCCGCGTATCGCTGAACTGCCCGCCGGCGCGAACCACTCATCCGGTGCGCCGCACCGAGAGCGTATATTCAGCCCCGCAATAGGGGCACTTGGATTCGCCGGTCGCCGCGACGGGCAAAAACACCCGCGGGTGCGAGTTCCACAGATACATGCCCGGCATCGGGCAGGACAGTGGAAGATCGGACTCGGTCACCTCGTAGCGGTGCTCGGCATTGGGCTGGATCAGTTTCGGATCGTTCACGATCGGCGCGGCCATGGCGTTCGTCTCAAAGCAGTGATGGTCTCGGATTATACCGGAGCGTCAGAAGTCGGGGGTGCGGCATCCCGCAACATGACTGCCTCCCAGACGCGACCCACCCACTCTGCCGTACCCGCAGAAGGGCCAGACGGCAAGACCCTGCCCAAACCCTCCAGAGAACGCCGGTGGTTGATTTTCCGGTAGTCGCGATAGGCATCGACCAGCCCATCGATCACGGCGTGATCCACCAAGCCGGCCGAGCCGACGGATTCCAGCAGGCGGATCGTGTCGGGGTACATTGCGAGGGGCGGCTTGTCATGGACATGGAGCAGCACCCAGTATTGCGCCAGAAACTCGATGTCGGCGATGCCCCCGCGATCCTGCTTGAGGTCAAATTCGCCACCGCGAGCCTCGCTCAATTCGCGCCGCATCCGTTCCCGCATGTCCCGGATGTCGCCCCGTAATCGGTCACGGCGAACGGCATCCCGCAGCACGTCGACGCGCGCGGTCTCAAAGCGACGCTTGAGTTCCTCACTCCCGGCAACAGCCCGGGAATGCAGCAAGGCCTGATGCTCCCATGTCCAGGCTTCGTCGCGCTGATATCGGCAGAACGCATCGATCTGGGTCATGAGCAGTCCGCCCTTGCCGCTCGGGCGCAGGCGGGTATCCACCTCATACAAGCGTCCACTGGACGAATGCACGGTCAGGATATTCAGGATTTTCTGGCCGAAACGCAGGAAAAAAACCTGGTTTTCGATCACCGTCGGACCTGCGGTTTCCTGCACCGGACCCGTCGAATCATGCAGGAACACGAGATCCAGATCCGAACCGTAGCCCAATTCCCAACCGCCCAGCTTCCCGTAGCCGACTGCAATCACCTGGCAGCATCGAAGGGCATCGGGCGTTCCGGCCATAGGCTCGCCATAACGGGCGACCATTTCCCGCCACGCGTGTTGCATGGCACGCTCAAGAATGAGCTCCGCCACTTCGGTCAGCCGGTCGCTGACCTGCATCAGTGACAGCCGCCCGGTCAGATCAAAAAGGGCAATACGAAATACGGCAGCCCGCTGCACATCGCGCATGGCGGCAATCACTCTCTCCGTATCCTCCTCGCAGTCCTCAAGGCGCAGCCTCAGCTCTTCTTCCGTCTGCCGTCGGGAGGGGGATTGGTCAAACAGTCCCGTATCGACCAGTTCATCAAGAAGCAGTGGGTGCGCCGCAATCTGCGCGGAGAGAAAATTGCCGAGCCGGCAGACGTCCACGAGACGGGCGAATGCCAGCGGATTTTCATTCAGCAGCGCGAAATACGCCGTGCGGGCGCCTATGGACTCGATGATCGCCAGCGCACGGCGCAGCACCACATCGGCTTTCTCATCCCGCTCCAGAGCCGCCACGAGTCGAGCCAACAGACCCTGCAGCCGCATCCGTCCGGATTCGCCCAATCTTCGGTAATAGCCGGAGTCGCGCAGGATCAGCAGCTGGGACACGACGTCCGCGCGGACTACGGGGGCGAGTTCCGGCAATGCTTGCGCAAGAGCCGACTCGTCACCTCCCGCGGCATACAGACCCTCGAAAGCTGTCCGCTGACGGCCCACATCGCCGGCGCCTGCCAGCACGAGCGAGGCAAAACAGGCCGACACCCGGCTGCGATGTGCGTCCAACTCGGACACGAGGGCCGGCCACGAGTCATAGCGGAGTCCGAGCAGGATTCGCTGACGCCGCAGCGGATCCCTGGGCAGCGAATGCGTCTGCTCATCCGCAAACATCTGCAATCGGTTTTCAAGAGTCCGTAAGTAAAGGTAGGCCTCGCGCAGTGCGCCAATATCCGTCTCGGGCAGCAGCTTTTGGCCCGCCAGACGAGGCAGCACTTCCAGCAGGCTCTGGGTCCGCAGGCGCGGATCGCTGCCTCCCCGTACGATCTGCAGCGCCTGCGCGATGAACTCGACCTCACGGATGCCGCCATGACCCAACTTAACGTGATCGGTCAAATCCTTGCGCACGACCTCGCGCGCGATCATGCCTTTCATGTCGCGAAGGGATTCAAATACACCGAAGTCCAGATAACGACGGTAGACAAAAGGCCGTACGAGACTGTCGTAAGACTGTGAGTAGGCATCACCGCCCGTGATCGCACGCGCCTTGATCCACGCATACCGCTCCCAGTCGCGCCCGTGCTGCTGCAGGTAGTCCTCCAACGCGGCGAAACTCGTCACCAGTGGCCCGGAGTCACCGAAAGGCCTGAGTCGCATGTCGACCCGATAGACGAAGCCATCGGCCGTGGGGGCATCCAGCAGATGGATGAGTTTCTGCCCCAACCGGGTGAAGTATTCGAAATGATCAGCTGGCCGCGGTCCATTGGTTTCGCCGGACTCCGGGTACAGGAAAATGAGATCGATATCGGAGGAAAAATTCAGCTCTCCGCCACCGAGTTTCCCCATCCCGATGACCACCAACGGCATCCTGCCCCCGTCGGCGTAAACGGCATGGCCAAACCGGGCCGCCAGTAGGGTTTCCGCGTGTTCAAGTGCCGCCGCGATGGCCTGGTCGGCGAGTGCGGAGAGCGACTGCAGTGTCGCCTCGGTGGTGGCGCGACGGCAGATGTCGCGCATCGCGATTCGTGCCAGTTCGCGTCGGCGCACACGCCGAAGCTCACGCAGGATGGCCGCTTCGTCGGTGCTTGAAGCAAGAGCGGCAAACGGCGCGGTCTGCAAGGTCCAGGGATCATGACGCAGCGCCTCGTCCGCGACGAGCGCATCGAGAACAAACTCACTGGCGACGATCGCGGGCTCCCACTCCGTCTCGAGTGTCGCGCCCACCGCGGCGAGACGTTCGCGGGCACGTTCCAGCACCGCCCCGGTCACTTCGGAGACCGTCGGTTCCTGCGTGGTCGTCCCATCGGGCTGCATGGCTCCAGTATACTGCAGGCCTCGCGCAAGCCTTTTGCGGGACTCCCTGACCCTATGCCGCCAGCCCTGCCCCGTCGCGCCGGTTTGCCTGCCGAAGTGCTTGGTGTGCGCCTGTGCAATTGGGTGGGCGAGGTTGTGCTGATGGTCCCTGCACTGAGACGGCTGGAGGAGGCCGGATACCGCCTTCATCTGGTCGGTCGCGGCTGGGCGGGCCCCTTGCTCGAGGGTACCGGATGGCCCGTCACCAAGCGACCGGGGCCCTTGCTGCAGGCGCGCCGGACCTGGCGGGACCTGCGCCTCTCGTTGGCCATCGCGCGTCCCAAGGCGCTGCTCTTTACCCGCTCGCTGTCCTCTGCGCTCGAGACCCGCTTCGCGGGCTGGCAACCGGTCGGACATGCCAAGGATGGACGCACACCGCTCTTGACGCGCGCTTTTCCGTTCAAGCCTTACACGCACGCATCGCGGATGTACTGGGATCTGGTCTCTGCGGCGCTCGACGAATCCGCCCCCTACCCTACCGAGGTGCAGCTGAAGGCAAGCCCGCAGCAACAGGGCGTCGCCAACCGCCTCTTGCAGCAGCACGGCGTCGAGCCCGGCCATTACGTTCTCCTGTGTCCGTTCTCCGGGGCGGATGACCGTCAGAGCCTCAAGGTTTGGCCGGGGTTTCAGGAATTGGGCAACCGACTGGCCGCGGCCGGTATCACAACAGTGGTTTGCCCGGGACCTGGAGAGGAGATGCGCGCCGAAGCAACGCTGCCCCATGCCGTTCGGCTGACGGGCACAGACCTTGGGGTCTACGGTGCATTGCTTGCCCAAGCGCGATCCGTCGTCGCGAACGACACGGGCCCTGGGCATCTGGCGGCCGCCGTCGGTGCGCCCCTGGTGTCCATTTATGGGCCGCCGTCAGTTCCGGCGTGGTCGCCCCTCGGGGGCAACGTGCGCCTCTTTGCAGATCCGTCGGGATGGCCTTCCGTGGACACGATTCTCGAAGCCGCACTTTCGGCCTGAACCATGCCGTACCGGCCGCCAGCGGCTACACTTGCACCCTCACCGAGAGTGGAGTGACGTCGTGTCTACCGGTCGATTGGTTTGCGTCGGCGAAACGCTGTGGGACGTCCTTCCGCACGGCGAATTCCTTGGGGGCGCACCGCTCAATGTCGCTTTGCATGCAACCCGGCTTGGGCTCGGCGCCACCGTCGTCACCCGGGTTGGCAACGACACGCGCGGACTGAATGCGGTCGACCGCATTCGCACCCTCGGCGTCGACACCCGCCTCATCCAGATCGACCCTGAATTGCCAACGGGAACGGCCGAAGCAACGCTTGGAGCCGACGGCTCGGCGTCTTACCGCTTCCCGGCCCCATGCGCATGGGATGCGATCGAAGCCACCGAAGCGGCGCTCAACGCCGTCGCGGGCGCAACCGTCGTGTACGGCACTCTGGCGCAGCGCTCACAGAAGACCGCGACTGCGATCTCGCGGATGCTGGATGGCGCCTCGTGGCGGATATTTGATGCCAACCTGCGCGCACCGCATGACGACGAAACCATCACGGTGCAAGGCCTCAAGTGGGCTGATTTCGTCAAACTGAACGAGCACGAGGTGGTCACCGTCGCGCACTGGCTGCAAACCCTGCCCACCGCAGACGCGCTTTGGCCGGTCCTGCAGGAGCGCTTTGCGGTCCAGTCACTTTGCGTCACGGAAGGCGAGAAGGGCGCACGGCTTTGGCATGCAGGGTCACTGGTGGAACAGCCGGCTTTTCCGACGGCAGTGGCCGACACCATCGGCGCAGGTGATTCGTTCCTGTCGATGTTGCTGGGCGAACTGCTGCGCGCCACACCGCCGATGGATGCCATGCGGCGGGCAGCTAAGCTCGCGGCGTTTGTTGCGTCGCAACCGGGCGCCTCGCCGGATTACGATCCGTCCACATTCCGTAATGCCTGAACGAACACGCCCCGGCGCCGGCGCAGGCTACGCCAAAAACGCTGCTGCATCAGCCTGACCGGCGCGCCAACCAAAGCATTGCGCCGCCAAAGACGCTCATGACGAGGCCCCACGCCACATTGGGATTCAAATTCGCACCGACCGTTGTCGCGTTGGCCAAGCCGTATCCTGCGAGCAGGACGCCGAACAGCAGGAATAGCATCCCGATCGGCATACGGATATCGAGGTTCATCTCCGTCTCCTCACCAGAAAATGACATTGAGAATGACGGCTGCCGCGATGGCGCAGATACCGAGTACGGCCGTTCGCGTATACCACGCTCCGCGCTCCTCACCCGCGCGCGGCGTTTCCGAGTAAACGAGTCCCACCATGCCCTCGCGCCGCATCGCCGGGGTGACAAGGCTCACCAACATCGTTACAACAAAACATCCGGCAAACGCAAAGATCGCTGTCCAGAAATTCTGGGCCATCTCGCTCGGATAGGAGTGCAGCAGACCG
>CAXBRZ010000067.1:0-9983 GCA_963978075.1 uncultured bacterium
CGGGTGTGCATCCCCGACACGACGTCAAGACCGGCGCCGAGCGCCGCCTCGAGATCCGCCTGCCAATGCTCGGGAATCCGCCCGCCGGTGACCGCCACTCCGACGATGAGCGACCCGGCGCCCGCCGCCGCCGCCTCTGCAGGACTCATGCGCGGCAGCCCGAGCGTCACCGGGCACGCCGGCAATGACCACTCCGCAAGCACATCATCACGACACCAGTCGCGCAGGCCGAACGCGGTCTTCGCATCGGCGTTGGTCGGCACGTCGCCCAAATACAGCAGGTACGGTTTTCTCAAGACGAGCATGACAGTCTCCGGATCGCGGCAGGCGGCCATCATACCGGTGCGGCCTTTGCACGACATCCGAACGGCGCGCGCGGTTGTCCGCTTGCTCACCATTCGCTACCCTCGCCACGCGCACTGCGCCGTCGTCTTGCGTGCGCGAGGAGTGTCGTCATGCCTGCCCAGCGTCCCCGTTCGTTGTATCCGCGCATACGTCCTTTCGACACCGGACGGCTGCGGGTCTCGCCCGTGCATGAGCTCTACTACGAACAATCCGGCAACCCGCGCGGCAAACCGGTGGTGTTCCTGCATGGCGGGCCAGGCGGAGGCACGAGCCCCGAGCAGCGCCGCTTCTTCGATCCCAAACGCTACCGGATCATCCTCTTCGACCAGCGCGGCTGCGGCCGCAGTACACCGCATGCCGACCTGACGGAGAACACGACCTGGCACCTTGTGGAGGACATGGAGACGCTGCGCCGGCATCTGGGAATCGACGTGTGGCAGGTGTTCGGTGGATCGTGGGGCTCGACGCTGGCGCTGGCCTATGCGCAGACGCACCCCAAGCGCGTCAGCGAATTGGTCCTGCGCGGCATCTTCATGCTGCGCCGTTGGGAACTCGAGTGGTTCTATCAGGACCCGCACGGCTGCGGCGCCCTCTACCCGGACCTGTGGGCGGCGTACGCGACGGTCATTCCGCCGAAAGAGCGTCACGACATGATCGGCGCCTACTATCGCCGGCTGACCAGCCGCAATCCCGCCACGATCGCGCGGGCAGCGCGCGCCTGGTCCGTCTGGGAAGGTGCCACCGCCTACCTGCGCCACAACGCGGCGGCCGTGGCCGAGTTCGAGGACCCGTTGTACGCCGCGGCCTTTGCGCGCATCGAATGCCATTACTTCGTGAACGGCGGGTTCTTCAAGCATGATGACCAACTGCTGCGCAACGTGCGGCGTATCCGCCACATTCCGGCCACGATCGTGCACGGGCGCTACGACGTGATCTGTCCGGTGCGCAACGCCTGGGAACTGTCCCAGACCTGGCCGGAGGCACAACTACGCATCGTCGCGGATGCAGGCCACTCGGCGTTTGAGAAGGGCATGGTTCACGAATTGGTGAACGCAACCGACCTGTACGCCCGCTAGCGGGGCGTCCGGGGGCCTCGGCGTCCCCAAGCAGCGACAGCGCGCCGGTGGATTCCGTCGGCGCGCGTCTTTACGATGGTTTGGCCAAACGTCAACGAGATCCGACCATGCCCGGACTGCAACGTCTTCTGATCCCTTGCGTGACCGTACTGCTGGCCCTCGCGGCCACCGCCGCCCAGGCCGGACTTGGCAATCCGGTCGCACAACTGCGCGACGACCAGTCTCGCCTTGGCGCACGCGATATTTCCGTGCAGCGTGCCGCGGCGTTTGACCGCCACGCCTTCCAGAGCAGCAACGGTGTCCGGATCCGCGCCTTCGCCGGCCGCGACGGGCAGGTGTTTGCCGTCACTTTCGACGGTCCGGCGATGCCGGATCTGAAGGTGCTGCTGGGCACCCGCTACGCCGAGTATGCGTCCGCCGTGCGGCCATCCCCCTCGACCCACAAGGTCTACACCTACGCAAGCGGCACGCTGGAACTGAACATCGTCAAGCTGCCGCGTGGCTTTACCGGCAGCGCCTGGGTGCCCGGCGCGGTACCGGCCGGCGTCAACGTATCGGCCCTGCAGTAAGGACACACGCCATGAAATCGTCACTCACTTTGGCCGGAATCCTCGGCCTGTCGCTGCTCGGCGCCTGTGGCGGTGGCGGAGGAGGCTCCTCCGGCGGCGGTGGCGGCGGCATGAGCGCTCCGGCCGTCTCGCTCTCCCCAAGTTCGCTCGCCTTTGGCAATCAGGCGGTCAACACCACCAGTGCCGCGCAGTCGGTCACCCTCAAGAACACCGGCAACGCAACGCTCTCGATCACGTCCGTCTCGCTGACGGGAACGGATGCCGCGGTCTACGCCAAGTCGACCACCTGCGGCGCCTCGCTGGCCGCAGGTGCCAGTTGCACCGTTTCGGTGACCTTCACCCCGGTCGCGGCCGGCAGCACCAGCGCGTCCTTGTCGGTGGCCAGCAATGCGGCCGGCAGCCCCGCGACCGTCGCATTGAGTGGAACCGGCACCGCTACGGCCACGAACGCGCTTGCGATCACCATAGACTCAGGTCCGCCCGGCATTTCCACTGCCAATATCGCCTATGCCACGGTGACGGTCTGCACACCGGGCACCAGCCAGTGCACCAGCATCGACCACATCCAGGTGGACACGGCCTCCTTCGGCCTGCGTCTTTTCGCCTCGGAGCTCGGTTCGGTCAATCCGGTGGCCGCCACCGATCCGGCCAGCGGCAATCCGTTGCGTGAGTGCGTGATTTACGCCGACGGCTACACCTGGGGCTCGGTGGGCAAGGTCGACGTGCAACTGGGCAGCCGCACCATCGGCAATGTCGCGGTACAGGTGCTGGGCGACGCCAACGCAGGCCAGGTACCCGACAGTTGCGCCACCACGGGCGGAAAAAGCAACGGCACGCTCGAGAATACGGTCGCGTTGTTCGGGGCGAAGGGGATCATCGGGATCGGCGTCTTCGCGCAGGACTGCGGTCCTTATTGTGCGCAGGCACCCGCCCAGCCGCAGTGGTACTACACCTGCCCGGCAGGCACGTGCAGTCCTGTCGCCGTCCCGGTCGCCAACCAGGTGCAGAACCCGCTGACGCTGCTCGGCAGCGACAACAACGGCGTGGTCATCGATCTGCCCGCGGTCAGCGGCGCGGGCACGACAACATTGCAGGGCACGGTGTACTTCGGTGTCGGCACGCAAACGAACAACACGCCACCCCTGTCGGCCGCCTGGTACACACTCTCCAACGTCGGCACACTGACGACGCTGTACACCCCGGTCGGCCAGTCCACCGCAACCACCCTGTCCAACAGCTTCATCGACCTTGGCTCCAACGGCCTGTTCTTCGGTGACTCCGGCATCACCAACTGCACGACCAGCAAGGGCTTTTATTGTCCCGCGAGTCCGCTCAATCTCACGGCGACGATCCAGGGCATGAACAGCGTGCAGACAATGGCCTCCTTCACCGTCGGCAACGCGGAGTCCGACTTTTCGGCGTTCCCGTCGTACGGGGTATACAGTCACCTTGCGGGCAACAACTCGAGCCCCACCGCGCCGTCCAACGCCTTCGACTGGGGCTCGCCGTTCTTCTTCGGCCGGCGGGTGTACCACCTGTTCGAGCAGAACACGCTGGGCAGCGTGCAGGGCCCGGCCATCGCGTTCTGAGAACGGCATCCTGCGCAGGCACATGACATGAAATTTCCGTCCCGCGCTGTCAAGACGGTGATCGCGCTGGTACTGACGTGCTGTGCCGGCGAGGGGGTCAGCGCGGGAAGCCGCCCGATCCTTGGCAAGCCGGCGCCCGCGCTCGTCGCGCCTGCGATGGAGGGCGGCACGGTCGATCTCTCGACGCTGCGCGGTCACGTGGTCGTGCTCAACCTCTGGGCTTCCTGGTGCCCGCCGTGCCGCGACGAGCTGCCGATGCTGTCGCGCCTGCAGACGCACCATCGTGCCGAGGGTCTCGTGCTGGTGGCACTGTCGGCCGACCGGCACCGGGACCGCAGGGACGCGCAGCGCGCTCTGGCGGGTCTCGATCTCACCGGGGCCTTCATGGATGGCGCCGCCACCAACGGCTACGCCAATCCGGAAGTCCTGCCGGTGACCTACGTCATCGACGCCGACGGCATCCTGCGCGCAGAGTTCCTGCCCGGACAGGGCGCACTGCAGGAAAGCCGTCTCGAGGAAGCCCTCGCACCGCTGCTGAACAAGGCTCCCTGAGCGATACCGTCAGCCGACAGGTATGATCCCCGGCGTCACCTCGCCGTCAGGGGCCTTTCATGATCCGCAAGATCCTTTTCGTGAGCGCGCTTGCACTCCTGTCCAACAGTGCCCCTGAGGCGCGGCCCTTCACGGCGCGTGACCTCGTGACGCTGGAGCGTGTCAGCGCGCCGCGCCTGTCGCCGGACGGGCGACGCCTCATCTACGTGCAGCGCAGCGTCGACTACGCGGCCAACAAGGCGTCCTACGCGATCTACGAGACCACACCCCAGGGCGGGGAAGCGCGCCGCCTCACTGCCGCGGGCTCCAATGCCACTTCGCCGCGCTGGTCGCCGGATGGCAAGTCGATCTACTTCCTCTCCAACCGCGGTGGCAGTTCGCAGGTGTGGCGCCTCGATGCCACCGGAGAGGCGCGTCCGGTGACCGCGTTGCCAGTGGACGTGGACAGTTTTGTGCTCTCGGCCGACGGCCAGCGACTCGCCTTCGCCGCCGACGTCGACCCTGCCTGCGACACACTCAAATGCAGCGCCGAGCATGCTTCGGCACGCGCGGCCAGCAAGGCGAGTGGCACGCTCTACACGCAACTCTTCGTGCGCCACTGGGATACCTGGCGGGACGGCACCCGTGCCGCTCTGTTTGTGGCCAGACTGGGCAGCAGCGGCGCCGTGACCGACGAACCGGTGCGGGTCTCGAGGGGCCTCGAGGCCGACGTGCCCACCAAGCCGTTCGGCGATGACAGCGAATACGCATTCTCGCCGGACGGCCGCACGGTCTACTTCACGGCGCGGCTTGCCGGATCCGCGGAAGCGTGGTCGACCAACCTCGATCTGTATGCCGTCGCCAGCGACGGCAGCGGCGCGCCACGGTTGCTGACGGCGGCCAACACCGCAACCGATACGAGTCCCGTGCCCTCGGCGGATGGCCGGCGCCTTTATTACCTCGCGATGAAGAAACCACAGCATGAAGCCGACCGCCTTGGCCTCATGGAACTCGACCTCGCGACGATGAAGAGCCGTGAAGTGGCCCCACAGTGGGACCACAGTGCCGGCGCACTGTCATTGAGCTCGGACGGCCGCTCGGCCTATGTGCTCGCCGACGATGACGGCGTACGGCCGCTCTTTTCGGTCAGCCTTCAAAGCGGGCAGGTCACTCGTCTTGCCGCGGGCGGCAACATCACCGATTACAGCATTGCCGGCGGCACGACCGTCGTGGTGCGCGATTCCCTGACCCGGCCCGCCGACCTTTATCGTGTGGACGGCGGCGGCACGACGTTTGCCGTCACCCGGGTCAATGCCGAGCGCCTCGCGGGCATCGAGATGGGCGAGGCGGAGGAGTTCCGCTTCGCCGGCTGGAACGGCGATACCGTCCGCGGCTATGTCGTCAAGCCCGTGGGCTTTGAGCCGGGCAAGAAATACCCTGTCGCCTTCCTCATCCATGGCGGGCCGCAGGGCTCCTGGCTGGATGATTTTCACTATCGCTGGAACCCGCAGACCTACGCCGGCGCAGGCTTCGCCGTCGTGGCGATCGATTTCCACGGGTCGACCGGCTACGGGCAGGCATTTACCGATGCCATCAGCGGCCACTGGGGTGACCGGCCGCTTGAGGACCTGCAGAAGGGCTGGGCCGCCGCACAGGACCGGTTCCCGTTCCTCGCCGGCGACCGTGCCTGCGCACTCGGAGCCAGCTACGGCGGCTACATGGTCTATTGGATGGCCGGCGTGTGGTCCAAGCCCTGGAAGTGCTTTGTCGACCACGATGGCGTGTTCGACACCCGCTTCATGTATTACGCGACCGACGAACTGTGGTTCGAGGAGACCGAGAACGCGGGCACCCAGTTCGAACAACCCGCGCACTACGAGCAGTTCAATCCCCTCAACCACGTCGCCGACTGGTCGGTGCCGATGCTGGTGGTGCAGGGGGCGCGCGACTACCGGGTCACACCCGACCAGGGCGTCGCAGCCTTCACGGCCCTGCAACGGCGTGGCATCCCGAGCCAGTTCCTGCATTTTCCCGACGAAAACCACTGGGTCCTTAAGCCGCAGAACAGCGTGCAGTGGCATGATGCGGTGGAAGCGTGGCTGAAGCGCTGGACGACGCCCTGACCGGGATCGCTGCCGGACGCTATACTGGTCGCAGGCCCGCTTCTCAGGTCAGCCGAAGGATCCCGGCACAGGAACGGAATGATGCAAAACAACGAACAGCGCCGTCAGTCCCGTTATCGCCTTGCCCACCAACCCGCCACTGCGGTGGTGGTGGTGCACGGTGCAGACCGTCATACCGCAACCGCGGTCAATGACGTTTCCAGCTCCGGCATCAGCCTGTGCCTGCCGGTGGCCCTGTCCGTACCTGCTCCGGTCGCGATCGAGATCAAGACCGACGGCCTCGTCATGGATGTGAACGGAGTCGTCGCCTGGTGCCGCAAGCACCGGCCGAGTGACGAGGAGGGAGCGGACGAGAGTTTCGTGCTCGGTATCGAACTCTTCAGTCCGATGATGCTGCTGTCGGCGTTCCGGGACGCCCTGCCGAAGGACGCCGAGACCTTCGAGGATGCCTGAGGGCACGTCGGTCCGCAGGGCACGTAGCGACTAAAGGCGCATCCCGCCGCAGACCGGCAGCACTTCACCCGTCACGTAGTGGGCACCCGCGCAGAGCCACGCAATCGCCTCCGCGTAATCCTCAGGCTCGCCCACCCGCGCGAGCGGCACGTCGCGTGCGGCCGCCGCAGCGACATCACCGAAGGAACATTCCCACGGCGAATTCACATAGCCAGGCGCAATCCCGTTGACGCGAACACCAGGAGCGAGTGCGCGCGCCAGTTCACGGGTGAGCCCTATGAGACCCGTCTTCGCGGTCGCGTAGGCAATGCTGCTGCCCCCGCCACCGAAGCCCGCCACCGAGACCGTATTCACCACGGCCCCGCGGGCCTCGCGCAGCGCACCGGCCACCGAGTGCGTGACCCAGAAGGCGCTGAGAAGGTTGATGCGCAGGATACGGTCCCAAAAACCGTCGCTGAGTGCATCAAGGTCCGCCGCCGCAATGGGTGTGCGGGTAAGCGGCGCACCGGCATTGTTCACAAGGCAATCAAGTCCGCCGAGCGTGGCCAACGCCTCCCGTCCGACCGCTCGGGCACTGTCGGCCAGCGAAAGGTCACCCGCCACCGCAAACGCGCGCCCACCGGCGGCCTGCAAGTGCGCCACCGCAGACTCGAGCCGTTCACCCGGCAGGTCGTTGACCGCAACGTGTGCGCCGGCCGCGCAGAACAATCGTGCCGTGGCAAGACCAATGCCGGAGGCAGCGCCGGTGACGAGGGCACGCGTACCGGCAAAATCGTACTGCAGTTGCGGAGCACTCATGCGTGCGCTTTCCTTCCATCCTGTTGCCAGTCGATCGGAGTCACGGAGGGCATGATCCAGACCCAGCCGATGCAACCGAGTACATTGAGCGCCGCGACAAGGCCAAAGGCGATGTCGAACCGGCCCGTGGCATAGACAAGGTACCCGGTGATGGCAGGCGCGATCAGTCCGGCGACATTGCCGGCGGCATTCTGCAGGCCGACCCAGCGGCCGGTTGCCTCGGCACCCGCGATGATCTGTGGAATGGCGAAAAGGCCGGGGTAGGTGGCACCGGCAATGATCTCGAAGGCAAACAGCGACACGATCGAGCCGGTCTCGCCGCACACCATCATGCCGACCATGCACAGCACGGCGCCGGCATGTCCGATCCCCATGATGCTCTTGTACACCAGTGTCGGACTGGCACCACCGCGCACCCAGCGGTCAGCCAAAAGACCCATGAAGAATGCCGATCCGGCATTGGCGAGGTACGCCGTCGAGGCCAGTACCGACATGGTCTCAAGCGAGTAGCCACGCGCCTTCACGAGATAAAACGGCAGCCAAGAGACGATGAAGTAGTAGCCATAATTCGCGGCGAAGTGCCCGAGCGAGGCCCCCCAAAGCGCGCGCTCGCGCAACAGGCGTGCAAGCGTCGGACCTCCTCCCGCGCGGGTCTGCATGGTGGGCGCCGGCACCTCGGCGCGCAGCCAAGGCACGAGCCACACGAGAGAGCCGAGACCGAAGAGCATGAACACGTAGCGCCAGCCGATGTGCGCCATCAAGAGACCACCGAGGAAGGTGCCCACTGCCGGTCCCACGAGATAGCCGAAGCTGAGCAGCCCGTTGGCCACCCCGAGACGGTCCTGCGGCACGGCCGCCGCGAGCACCTTCGAAGCGCACGGAAACGCGCCGCTCTCGCCGATTCCGAGCAGGATGCGCAACAGCAGCAGCGACACGAAGCCGCCGGCAAATCCGGTCAGGAAGGTGGCCACCGACCACAGCGCGAGGCCAAAGGCGAAGACAGGCTTCGCGCCATAGCGTTCGGCGATGACGCCCATCAGCGGCATCAGCGGAACATACCCGTAGTAGAACGCGGAGAAGAGTATGCCGAGTTGCGCCTCGTTCAGGGACAGTTGCTCCTGCACGAGCGTCGCCGCGGTGGAGAGGTTGCCGCGATCGACATAGTTGATGAACACCGCCGTGCTCACCAGCATGACAAGACGAGCCGCGTGACGAGAATCAGCCATGGCGAACCTCCTGGGCACGGGCCGGCCGCGCGCTGTCGAGCGCCTGGCGGCAGTGCCGTCCAAGCATTGCAAAGTAGGCGGACAATTCCTGCAATGCCTGCGCATCGTCGCGTGCCTCGATCGCCTCGGCAAGCCGGTCCAGTCCGTCGCTGACACCGCGCCGCTCGCGCGCCCGGTACGCCAGGAGGTTGATCACCGGTTGCAGCGAATCGATGAGGCTCGCCGCCGCGTAGTCGAGCGCGGGATTGTGGGCAGAGGCGACCAGAGCGCGGTGGTAGCGGACGTCGGCAGCGCAGAAATCGGCGTCGCTGAGCTCCGCTTCCCGCATGCGCGCCACTTCGGCGCGCAGTGCGTCGAGGTCCGCGTCCGTACGGCGCTGGACGGCAAGGCGACAGGTGGCGGACTCCAAGAGCGCACGCCCTTCGAGGATGTCATCGAGCTGGAACTCGCCCATGGAGACCAACAGCGCCGCCGCCGTCGCCATGCCTGAAGTGATCATTTCCCCCGGCGCTCGTGCCGACTTGATCGCGCTTTGGGATTTCTACGCCGCCGCCGTGGGGGATCCTGCTTTGGCAGATCGTTTCGTGGCCTGTGCAGAAGCAACTTTCAAGAAGCTCGCCCGCACGCCGTTGCCCGCCGCCTTCGCCGCCCAAGTGCGACACGGCTATTACGCCGCGGTGAGCTACACGGACGCCAACCTTGGCATCCTGCTGGACGCGTTACGCAAGGAAGGGCTGGCCGACAACACCGTCATCGCGGCCGGGGCCGTCGATCATAGCGTGGCCGAGGCCACGGTGGGTTGGATGCTCGCGCTCTCACATCAACTGCGGGTCAAAGATTCGATCGTGCGTGAGACGCGGTGGCATGATCGGCGGCATCATATGGGCTCGGAACTGCGTGAGCGGACGCTGGGCTTAATCGGCTGCGGAGGCATCGGGCGCGCCGTGCTCCGCCAGCTCTCAGGGTTCGACATGCGGCCGCCACTCGTGTTCGATCCGTATCTGTCGCCGGAACGCGCCGCCGATTTGGGCGTCGAAAAAGTCGAGCTGAACGAACTTCTGCCGCGCGCCGAGGCACCGCAACGACAGCGTCGGCGAACCGCTCGGCAGCGATTTCAGCGTCACCAAGTCGCCGGGCGAGAGAACCGAACGCTTCTCGGCTTTGAAATCGTAATACTCCGGATCGGCCTTCTCGCGTTGGCCTTCGACCTCGCCGTTGTCGTGCACTTCGCCGATCGGCAGGGCCGTGCTCAGTTGGGCCGCGCCGCCGAAAT
>CAXBRZ010000068.1:0-9897 GCA_963978075.1 uncultured bacterium
CCGAAAGTCCCGACTGGGACGGCACCCTTGACCATTCGGGCGCCGTGGCTCCGGTGATTCCGGCGGCAGACAGTTATGACTTGCGGCGCCTGGCGCCGGGGGAGAGTGACGACGGCGGCCGCTCCCGTGGACGCCCGCCCATTACGGGCAGCAACAACTGGGCAGTCTCGGGTCATCGGACCGCCAGTGGCGCTGCGCTGGTTGCGAATGACATGCATCTGGGCCTGCGCATGCCCAATACCTGGTACCGGGTGCGTCTGCATTGGACCTCCGCCGACGGTTCGGGCGCGGACGTGACCGGCGTGACGCTGCCCGGCACTCCGGCCATCGTGGCCGGTAGCAATGGCAAGGTGGCGTGGGGATTCACCAACAGCTACGGCGATTATCAGGACCTCGTCACAGTCGTCGCGGACCCGCAAAATGCCCAACGCTACCTCACGGCCGATGCCCCGGAGCCATTTGGACACTCGAAGGAGCGCATCGTGGTGCGCGGTGGCGTGACCGAGGAACTGGACGTCCTGACGACCCGTTGGGGTCCTGTCATCGGCCGCGATGCCGCGGGCCGACCGTTGGCTCTGGCATGGACGGCACACGATCCCGCGGCCATCAATTTCGCCTTGGTCGCAATGGACCAGGCATCGGATCTCGCCGAGGCTATGGATATCGCCACAAGGGCTGGTATTCCCGCCCAGAACTTCGTCGTCGGCGACCGCACTGGCCATATCGGATGGACGATCGCCGGACAACTGCCGCACCGGACCGCAGAGGCCGGTGTAAACCGGCTCTCGACCGACCGTACGGCGGGATTCGATGGCTGGATCGATCCCTCGGATCACCCAAGACTCGTCGATCCCAGTGATGGCGCAATAGCCACTGCAAACGCACGCGTGGTTGGCGGCGACGCTCTGAGAAAGATAGGGGACGGCGGTTATGACCGCGGTGTCCGGGCACGGATGATTCTGGACGATCTGGCTGCGAAGCCTGCAGGTCTCAAGCCTGCGGATATGCTGGCGATCCAACTGGATGACCACTCCCGCTTCCTGGAACGATGGAAGGATTTGCTGAAGAGTTTGCTGGATGAGGGCGCATTGCAGGGCCAGCCACGCCGTTCCGAACTCGCCCGCGTCCTTGGCGGTTGGTCCGGGGAAGCATCTGTCGGTGATTCCGCCTATCGCCTGGTGAGGTCATGGCGTGAGGAGGTCGAACGGCGGACCTTCGCGGCGCTCGTTGCACCCGCGCGTCGGGCGAATCCCGGTTTCGCCTTCAGGGCGCCTGCATCCTTCGAAGGTCCCCTGTGGGTCCTCGTCAATCAGAGGCCCGCCCACCTTCTGCCATCCGGCAGCGTCGACTGGCGCAGCTTTCTGCTCTCTACCGCGGACGCGGTGATGAACGATATGGCCGGCCAGTGTCCGGTACTTGCGGAGTGCACGTGGGGGAAGGCCAATCGGGTCAGCATTCGTCACCCGCTGTCGGTCGCTGTGCCGGCACTGGCAGATCTGGCAGACATACCGGCGGAAATGCTGCCTGGGGATGAGGATATGCCCCGTGTTCAGGGCGAGCACTTTGGTGCCTCCGAGCGATTTGGCGTGTCTCCGGGCCGTGAGTCCGAAGGTTATTTCATGATGCCTGGCGGACAGAGTGGGCATCCCATGTCACCCTATTACCGAGCCGGGCACGAAAACTGGACGAAAGGCCTCGCCGCTCCATTTTTGCCCGGCACCGCCGAGCACAAGATCATCTTGGTCCCTTAAGGATCGCTTGCCATGCAGAGTTCGAGATTTGCCGGTACGTCCCGCTACGTTGCGACTGAAGACCTGTCGATGGCGGTGGCGGCGGCCGTCACGCTGGGCCGGCCGCTGCTGATCAAGGGTGAGCCAGGTACCGGGAAAACCCAGCTGGCGGAGGAAATCGCCGCATTTCTCGACAAGCCTCTCTATGAATGGCACGTGAAGTCGACCACCAAGGCCCAGCAGGGTCTTTACGAGTACGACGCGGTGTCACGGTTGCGAGACTCGCAGTTGGGCGACCCGCGCGTGCACGACATCGGTCACTACATTTTGAAGGGTCGTCTTTGGGAAGCATTCGCGAGCGAGGTGCAACCCGTCCTTCTGATTGACGAGATCGACAAGGCCGACATCGAGTTTCCGAATGACTTGCTGCGCGAGCTTGACCGCATGGAATTCTACGTCTACGAGACGCGCGAGCTCGTCAGGGCCAAGCATCGTCCCGTCATCGTCATTACCAGCAACAATGAGAAGGAATTGCCGGATGCTTTCCTCCGACGCTGCTTCTTTCACTACATCCGCTTTCCGGACGAGGACACGATGCGGCGGATTGTTGACGTGCATTTTCCGGAGATCAAGAAAGACCTGCTGGCGGAAGCCCTGCAGGCGTTCTACCGCATTCGGGAAGTACCGGGGCTGAAGAAGAAGCCATCGACATCGGAGTTGCTCGACTGGCTGAAGCTTTTGCTGGCCGAGGACATTCCGGCCGAGGCCCTGCGCGCAGCCGATGGCAAGGCGTCCATTCCCCCGTTGTATGGCGCCTTGCTGAAGAATGAACAGGACATACATTTGTTCGAGCAACTGGTGTTCATGCACCGGCGTACCGCGCGGTAATGGGGATCGACGTTGCTCGTTAGGTTCCTGACGCAACTTCGGGAAGCCGGAATTCCTGTCTCGGTCACCGAGTATCTGGCGCTGCTAGCGGCGTTGCGCCACGGCATTGCGGAATATTCCGTGGACAATTTCTACATTCTTGCGCGCACCACTTTGGTGAAGGACGAGCGCTATTACGATCGCTACGACCGGGTTTTCTCAGCGCATTTTTCCGGTGCCGAATCGATTCTGGAACTGCTTGGGGGTAAGGAACTGCCCGAAGACTGGCTGAAGCGGCTTGCGGAACTGAATCTCTCGCCCGAAGAAAAAGCCAGGATCGACGCTCTGGGCGGCCTTGAGAAAGTCATGGAAGCGCTGAAAGAGCGGCTCAAAGAGCAGCAGAGCCGCCATCAGGGCGGCAACAAGTGGATCGGGACGGCCGGCCGGTCTCCGTTTGGTGCCTACGGATACAATCCCGAAGGGGTGCGGATCGGTCAGGATACGTCGCGCCAACGTAGTGCGATCAAGGTCTGGGACCGGCGGGATTTTCGCAATCTGGACGACTCGCTGGAACTTGGGACCCGCAACCTGCAGGTGGCGCTGCGTCGCCTGCGACGCTTCGCACGGGAAGGTGCGGCCGAGGAACTCGATCTGGACGGGACCATCAGCGCGACTGCCCGCAATGCGGGCTGGTTGGACCTGAAGTTGCGCCCCGAACGCCACAATGCGGTCAAGGTGCTGCTGTTCCTTGATGTGGGTGGATCGATGGATGAGCACGTCCGTGTCACCGAGGAACTTTTCAGTGCCGCGCGTAGCGAGTTCAGGCATCTTGAGCACTACTACTTCCACAATTTCGTTTACGAGAGCGTATGGAAGGACAACCGTCGCCGATACCAGCAACGAATACCAATGCAGGAAGTGTTGCGCACGTATGGACCGGACTACCGGCTGATCTTCGTCGGTGACGCCACAATGGGGCCCTACGAGATACTCCGTCCGGGAGGTAGCGTCGAGCATTGGAACGAGGAGGCAGGGTCTGTGTGGCTCGGACGGCTGCTCTGTGCATTTCCACGGCATGCCTGGCTCAATCCGCAACCCGAGTCGCGTTGGGAAGACATTGCTTCGGTCAATGTTGCGCGGCAACTGCTGTCGGGAAAGATGTACCCCCTCACCCCCGCAGGCCTCGAGCGGGCAACCCGAGCGCTGAACTCACGGTAGGCGACAGTGAAGGTCATCGCCTCAATTTTCATTGAGGCACCGCAAGGGGCGACCTGTTAGTCTTCCGGTCTTGCGAAACGGTGTTCTGGAGACCCCATGCGTACTGCCGTGCTGTTTTTGATTGCTCTTCCTTTGGTGGCGGCCACTGCACAGGCGGCCAACCGATCTGAAACCCTGAGCGCACTGATGGAGGCGGAAGGCGTGACGCAGGCCTTTGATACGGCCCGCGACATGTTGCGAGTCCAGACCAAGGCCGATGCTGACAAAGGCATGGCGTCGCTGCTCACACGGTTGAATGCCACGCCCGAGGTGGTTGCCAGCCTGCGAAAGGCGTATGCGGAATTTATTGACTCGGTGACCACCGGCGCGTTTCAGAAGGAAGACCTGGCGCGCATGTGGGCGGAGGCGTACGGTGCCTCGTTTTCAGATGACGAACTGACGCAGTTGCTCGCTTTTTATCAGTCACCGCTGGGCCAGAAGACGGTGGCGTCCTCTCGCAGTGCGATGCCCAAGGTGATGGAGAAAATGCAGTCGGAACTCCAGCCGCGACTGCAGCCGGCAATTCAGCGATACACGGAACAGGTCCGCAAGATTGTTGCCGACTGCAAGTGTGAGCGTACCGCCGACGCTCCTGCGAAGTGATCAGCCTGCGGGCTTTGCCGCCTGCAGAGCCAGCAACTCCTTGAGGACCATGTCCGAGTGGTCCTTGGGGTCGACTTTAGGCCAGTGGCGCACGATGCGGCCCTGGGGGTCGATCAGGAAGGTGTCGCGCTGCGCCAGTTCAAACAAACCCATCATCTTGACCAGCACGCCATAGTCACGCGCCGTCTGCTTGGTGGGATCCGCCAGCAAGGTGAACGGCAGTGAATGCTTTTCAGCAAACGCCTTGTGAGATTCGACGTCATCAACGCTGATGCCGAGGATGGTTGCGCCGGCCTTGCGGAAGGCGAATATGTTGTCGCGAAGCGCGCACGCTTCGGTGGTGCAGCCAGGCGTGTCATCCTTGGGGTAAAAGTACAACACAACCCATCCGCCGCGATAATCCGCAAGGCGGTGTGTTGCTCCCTTCTGATCCTGCAGGGAGAACGCGGGAGCGGGACTGCCGACCGCTGGCGGGTTGGCGCGTGCGGACCTGGGCAGGCACAGTCCCGCAATCAGAAGGGCGGCTAAGGCGGCACAGGCGACGATTACAGGGCGCATGGTCGAGACTTCTAGGGGAGGGATGTGCTGATCCTAAGCCCTCTTGCAGCATAATGTCAGCATGTCTGCGCAAGGATCATTTCGTACTGGACGTCCGACGCGCGCGCTTGTCCTGACCGGTGGTGGTGCCCGCGCGGCCTATCAGGTCGGGGTCATCAAGGCGATGTCCGAATGGATGCCGGTGGGTGCGCCACTGCCATTTCGGGTGATCTGCGGCACGTCGGCCGGCGCGATCATCGGGTCTGTGCTCGCGGCGCATGCCAACCATTTCAAGGATGGCGCCACGACAGTCGAGCGGTTTTGGAGCCATTTTCGTGTCGGGCAGGTCTGGCGCAACAATCTTGGTGCCGTCGCCAGTGCGGCATTGCGGTGGTTTGGCGCACTGTGCACCGGCGCCGCGGTTGTCCGGCCGCCGCATTCCCTGTTCGACAATAGTCCGTTGCGCCAGACCCTTGAATTGCATGTCAATTTTGCTCGAGTCCAGCAGGCGCTCGAACGACGGGAACTGGACGCCCTGGCGATCAATGCGTCGCCCTACCAAGGGCCCCGCAGCCGGACTTATGTCATGACGCGGTCGGAGGACTTTGCCGAGGTTCAGCACGGGACGTTCGGCGAGAGGGCGGACCTGACGCTCGACCATCTCATGGCCAGCGCGGCCGTGCCGTTCCTGTTTCCGGCCGTACGTCTGGAGGATGGCTACTACGGGGATGGCGCAATGCGGCAGCGTGAACCGCTCGCGCCCGCGCTCGGTCTGGGTGCGGACCGCATCCTTGTCCTCGGGGTGCGTGGCCCCACGACGGGTCGGGCTGCATCGGGCGACGGTCCCACTGAGCCGAGTTTCGGGCAGATCGTCGGTTTCATGTTGGATACGCTGTTCTCCAGCGGTATCCGCGAGGATCTGGAGCGGATCGAGCGTGACAACGAGTGGATAGCGGTAGCCGGTGCGGCGGTTCCCAACCGGCGGCCGGTGCGCACGCTCTTGATAGAACCGAGCACGGATCCGGGAGAACTTGTCGCCGCCCATGCGCCGGCCATGCCATTTGAGGTCCGCTTGCTGATGCGGTTTCTCGGAGCTGCCAACCGGGGCGGCCGGCTACTCCTCAGCTATCTGTTGTTCGAGGGCCCCTACGCGCGCGAGTTGATCGCACTTGGCTATGCGGATGCGCAGGCGCAGAAGTCGGCGCTTCAGTCCTTCCTTTCCAATGACGAGTGACGCGCCACGACGCCTGCGTATCGGGTCGTGAAATGCGCTGCCAGTTGCTCGACCAGATAGACCGAGCGGTGCTGGCCGCCGGTGCAGCCCACGGCTACGGTCAGGTAGGCGCGGTTGTTCGCTTCATAAAGCGGAATACGGTGTTCGATGAACAGGATGATGTCCTGTAGCAGCGAGCGGACTTCCGGCTCTGCCTCCAGAAAGGAGATGACGTCAAGGTCCTTTCCATTCTGGACCTGCAACTGGGGCACCCAGTACGGATTGGGTAGAGTCCGGGCATCAAACACAAAATCGGCGCCACCGGGGATGCCGTGCTTGTAGCCGAAGGACTCGAACATGATCGACAGTCTTCCGCGCGTTCTGGGTTCGACGCGGGCCCGAATCTGCTCGCGCAACTGGTGAACGCTGGTCCGGCTGGTCTCAATCACCAGGTCGGCACTGAGCGTCAGCGGGTCCAGCAGTCGCAGTTCTTCGGCGATGGCGCCGCGCAAATCCACGCCTTCGCGAACTAGCGGATGGCGTCTGCGGGTCTCGCCGTATCGCCGTAGCAGTGTTTCGTCGCTGGCGGACAGGTAGATCAGTTCGCAGTGGATGCCGCTGCGTCTGAGCCCCTGCAAGAGGCCTGGGACTTCCGCGATTTCCTGTGGGTCGTTGCGCGCGTCAAGTCCAATGGCGGATTTCTCATAGAGTCCGCCGGGCTTTTGCAGGGCATGGCTGATGAAGGCGGTCAGCAGCCCGGCGGGTATGTTGTCCGTGCAAAACCAGCCGAGATCTTCAAGCATGTTGAGCGCAATGCTCTTGCCTGAGCCGGAGAGTCCGCTGACGATGATGAGCCGCATACCGCCGTCCGTCACCTGAGTGGGCTGGTTGCCTACCCGGTGATGGTACGGCTTCCCCGCGACGGTGGGGAGACCCGGTGCCGTTTATTGCCCTCTGGCAACCTCGGCAGCATGGTGGTCGTGCTTCTTTTCCTTGTGCTTTTTGACGAGCCTGTCCAGTTTGTCAGTCAGGGCGTCGATGGCGGCATACATGTGGCTTTCAGACGCATCGGCGTGAATGGCCCCCCCGGGGACGTGCAGGGTAGCTTCGGCCCGGTGCGTCAATTTTTCCACCGTGAGGGTGCAGTGGACATCGATGACCTGATCGAAATGGCGAACTACCTTGTCCAGTTTCTTTTCAATGTAGTTGCGCAGCGAGTCGGTGAGTTCCAAGTGGTGTCCGGTCAGAGTCAGCTGCATGGTCGTACTCCTTGTCCTGAATCATCAGTCAACGCCCGAGCGCCCCTTTGCGCTCGCTGGATGGGGCGATTCGCATCGCCTCACGATATTTGGCCACGGTCCGTCTGGCGACCTTGGCCCCGTCGGCTGCCAGCATTTCGGCGATCCGACTGTCCGATAGCGGGGCGTCCGGAGACTCGCCCGCGATCAGTTTCCTGATCTTGGCCCGAATTGCGGTGGAAGACACCTCCGTACCATCCGCAGCCGCGACATGGCTCGAGAAAAAGTGACGAAATTCATACATTCCTCGCGGCGTCAGCATGAATTTGCCGGTTGTAACCCTCGAAATGGTCGATTCGTGCATCTCGACAGATTCTGCGACCTCGCGCAGGACCAGAGGTTCCATGGCCTCGTCACCCCGCTCCAGGAAGGCGGATTGCCGGCCGACAATGGTGCGGGCCACCTTCAGCAAGGTTTCATTGCGCATTTCAATACTCTTGATCAGCCAGCGGGCCTCCTGCAACTGCGCCCGCATGGGGGCATGTTCCCGCGAGATCAATGCCGCATATTCCGTATTGACCCGGAGGCGCGGGGAAGCCCCGCGGTGAAGTTCAACGACCCACGATCTTCCGCGACGGCGTACGATGACATCCGGTATGACGAATTCGGGCAGGCGGCTCTGGTAGGCGGCGCCGGGTCGTGGATGGCTGGCTCGGATCAGTGCCAAAGCGTCCGCCAGTTCGTCCGCATCGACTTGCAGAGCGCGCCGCAGGTGGGACAGGTCGCCGGCTGCGACAGCCTCGAGGTGACACCTCACGGCCTCTATGGCGGTCAGGAGTCCAGGCGTGTCGCCCGCCAGCTGCGCCAACTGCAATTCAATGCACTCGCCTATAGAACGGGCCCCGACCCCGGCCGGATCCAGCGTCTGGATGACCTTCAATACCCTTTCGACCTCCGCAAGGGACACGTCGGATCCAGCTCGGAGCGCCTCGATTAGCGCGGGTAGCGACTCAGACAGGTAGCCATCGTCGTTGATGGCGTCGATGATTGCCTGGCCAATGGCGAAATCCCGCGCACTGAGTCTCGCGAGAAGCAGCTGGGCGGTCAGATGTTCGTGCAAGCCTGTGCCAGTGCGATCCGCCTGGTCGAATAGCCTGTCGTCATCTTCCACCGAGCCATCGCCGTGGCCGACTGTGCTGTGCTCGTCGCTCCATGGGTCGGAGGACGAGTCCCTGTCGGATGCACTTGCCGCACTGTCTTTGGGGATCGACGCGGTTTCCCGAACCAACGGAAGGTCCGTTTCGTCCGCGGTCTCCTCAAGCTCCAGCATGACGTTCTGGGCCAGGGTGTCCTGCACGGACTGCTGCAGCTCCATGGCCGAGAGTTGCAGCAGCCTTATCGCCTGCTGCAACTGTGGCGTCATGGCCTGCCGCTGACCTAACTTGAATTGGAGCGCAGGCTTCATCATCGCATGTCACGGAGTTCAGGACCGGTTGCACCTGAGCGCATGGGGCCCCTCACATCCGGAAATCCTCGCCGAGGTAAACGGCACGAACCTCAGGGTCCGCAAGGACCTCTTCGGCAGAACCCGACGCGATGACGCTGCCGCGATTGACGATGTACGCGCGCTCGCAGATTCCGAGCGTCTCGCGCACGTTGTGGTCGGTGATCAATACCCCGATGCCACGATCACGCAGGTGACGAATGCTCTTCTGGATGTCGGAAACGGACAGCGGATCCACGCCGGCGAAAGGCTCGTCCAACAGGATGAACCGGGGTTCGGCTGCGAGTGCCCTGGCAATTTCAACCCGACGCCGTTCGCCACCGGAAAGGCTTTGGCCCAGGCTCTCGCGAATGTGTCCGACCGAGAGTTCCTCAAGCAATGCCTCCAGACGTGCATCGCGTTCGTCCCTATTCAGGTGAGGACGTGTTTCCAACACCGCCATGATGTTTTCAGCCACCGTCATTTTACGGAAAACCGAGGCTTCCTGAGGCAGATAGCCCAAGCCGAGGCGGGCGCGCCGGTGCATTGGCAGGCGGGTAGCGTCGACCGTGTCTATCTCGATTCGGCCGCCGTCAGGCTGGACGAGACCGACGATCATGTAGAACGCGGTCGTTTTGCCCGCGCCGTTCGGCCCGAGTAGGCCGACGATCTCGCCGGCACGCAATTCGAGCGACAGGTCGATGACGACTTGGCGAGCGCCGTAGCGCTTGGCGAGGTGTTCGGCGCGCAGGTTGTTCACGGCGGGTCGGCCTTCGGTCGTATCGTGATGCGTACGCGCTCGTCACGACCGGCGGGTTCGAAGACATCCTCGAAATCGGCCGTCAGAACCGGCCGAAGATCTACAGTCTCTACCCCTCCCGGCCGGACCCGCTGGTCCCCGCAAATCTCCGTTTCGGCGCGAAAGAGCGGGTTCTTTACAACGGTGCGGTCCTGGTTCCCCTCGCGCCC